>NZ_JBHZGM010000016.1:0-107423 GCF_043392685.1 Metapseudomonas phytobenefica
GTACGTACAAGAAGCTGAGTAAGCGCAGCGCGCTGTACAAAGCCAAGCGCAAGATCGAGAAGGCCAAGGCACAGGTGCGCGCCAAGGTCGAGCACCCGTTCCGGGTGATCAAGCGGCAGTTTGGTTATACCAAGGTGCGCTTCCGTGGCTTGGCGAAGAACACGGCGCAGTTGGTGACATTGTTTGCCCTGTCGAACCTGTGGATGGCGCGCCGACATTTGCTGACGGATGCAGGAGAGGTGCGCCTGTAATGTGGGAAAGGGCCGCTGAGAGGTGCTCGCGGTGGCTAAAAACACCGAAGTGAGCGGATGACTTGACCGATTTTGGTCGAATCGCCGCTTTTAAAATCGGCAAGGGCAGAAGTCGGCCGGAAATGCAGGGCTACTTCAGACCATCCCTAAGCGTATGAATGCCAAGCATATTTGGCTGGCCGAGTTATTCGGCGGAAAATAAACCTGTACTTCCCGGCTGAACCGCGTATAGTGCGGCCCACTGCACTGCAATTGTCTCTGCGATACTTGGTTCGATGTTCTGATTGAAGTTATTTCATCTCCTCGATTCGTTACAGCATTAGCACTTCAGTAATTCCTGATTATTTGTCAGGGTTATTTTTTTTATCCTGGAGATTTGAAATGTCCAATCGTCAATCCGGCACCGTCAAGTGGTTCAACGATGAAAAAGGCTTCGGCTTCATCACCCCGGCAGAAGGCGCTGATCTGTTCGTTCACTACCGTTCGATCGAAAGCAACGGCTTCAAGAGCCTCAGTGAAGGCCAGCAAGTGACTTTCGAAGTCGTACGTGGCCAGAAAGGCCTGCAAGCGGACAAAGTTCAGGTAGTCTGATACTTTCCGTTCGAAAAGCCCCGCAATGCGGGGCTTTTTCTATTTTATTTTCCTGAAAATTCAAGATTGTTCCACCGGCCACATATCGCTGGTGGCCCTTCTTTTGTCATTCAACGCCTCCATGAATCCTTGATAGTTGCAAGAAAACTATTTGGTTCTGCGCTTCTGGCGGCACCGCTCACTGTATTGGAGAGTTCTGCATGCCGGGCTATCAAGTCAGATTTCAGGATATATCTGTAGGGGATATGGATTTTCATATTCGCTCATTGCTCGATCATCAGCAGTATCACGATCCGGAACTCGAGGCGGAGAATCTCGGAATTTCCCCCGAAAGCTGGCCCTTGTTCGGTCAGGTCTGGCCGTCCGGGCAGGTTCTGGCGCACACCATGCTGACGATGGACCTGCAGGGTAAGCGCATCCTCGAAGTGGGAGCTGGCCTGGCCCTGGCCAGCCTTGTCGTGCACCGTCGGGGCGGCGATGTAACGGCCAGTGACTTTCACCCGCTGATTCCGGATTTCCTGGCGGAAAACCTGCGCCTGAACGATCTCGGACCGATCAATTACCGGGCGGCCAAATGGTCCGACATCAATGACGACCTCGGGTTGTTCGACATCATCATCGGCAGCGATGTCATTTACGAGCGCGATCAACCGGCGCAGCTCGCCGACTTCATCGACCGGCATTCGGCGGACCTGGTGGATGTCTACATCGTCGATCCCAATCGCCCGAACCGCTCGAAGTTCTGCCGGGAAATGGCTGAACTCGAATACGCGTCGCAGATCACCTGCATGAATCGCGTCATGGACAACGGTGAAGCCTATAAAGGATCACTGCTGCACTTCCAGCGCGACGATTCCCGTTTCAATCAATGAATGGCGGCTCGCGCAGTCTCTGCGATGGTGGTGCGGTGTCTTTGTAGGAGCGAGTTTCGCTCGCTAATCCCATGGGTATCGCTGCGCTCGCGGAACGCCGCCTGGCCCATCCTGTGGAGCCGTGCACATCCCTGTGGGGGCGAATTCATTCGCCAAGCGGGCCGCAGGCCCGCCCTCAATACACATCCCGCACGTAGCGCTTGTCCCGGGCCAGGGCGCCGACGTAGGCCTCGGCTTGTGCCGCGCTCATTCCGCCATGCTCGCGCACCACAGCCTTGAGCGCTGCGTCCACGTCCCGGGCCATGCGGCTGGCGTCGCCGCAGACATAGAAATGCGCACCATCCTCCAGCCAGCGCCACAGCTCGGCGCCGTGTTCGAGCATGCGTTGCTGCACGTAGATCTTCTCCTCCTGGTCGCGGGAGAAGGCGGTGTCCAGGCGGTGCAGGTGGCCAGAGGCCAGCCAGGCCTCCAGTTCGTCGCGGTAGTAGAAGTCGCTGGCTTGCCGCTGTTCGCCGAAGAACAGCCAGTTGCGCCCCTTGGCGCCTGCCGCCTGGCGTTCCTGGAGGAAGGCGCGGAAGGGGGCGATGCCGGTGCCGGGGCCGACCATGATCATCGGTCGATAGGGATCGGCCGGGACGCGGAAGTGCGCGGACTTCTGGATGAAGATCGGCACTTCGCCGTTGTCCGCCCGGTCGGCGAGGAAGGCCGAGCAGACGCCGCCACGCTCGCGGCCATCGCACTGGAAACGCACGGTGGATACGGTCAGGTGCACCTCGTCCGGCGTAGCCAGTGAACTGGAAGCGATGGAGTAGAGGCGCGGCTGCAGACGCTTGAGCTGGCCCAGCAGTTCGTCGGCGCTGATCAGGATGGGGAACGCTCGCAGCAGATCGGGCAGTTGGCGGCCCCAGAGCCAGTTATCCAGCTTGGTCTTGTTCGCCGGGTCCAACAGCCGTGCCAGCTCCGGGCTTTGCGAGCGTTCGGCGACGAAGCGCAGCAGGTCGGGAGTGATCCTGGCGATTTCGAAATAGCGATTCAGGGCGAGCGCCAGGGGCAGGCTGCCCAGGTCCTTCACTTCCACCACCTGATCGCCATCCAGGCCGGCTGCGACCAGCACTTCTTCGACCAGCGCCGGACTGTTGCTCGGCCATACGCCCAGGGCATCGCCGGCCTGGTAGGAGAGACCGCTGTCCTTGAGGTCGAGGACGATCTGCCGGGTTTCCTTGGCCGAGTCCGGCCCGTTCAGTACACGGTTATGCAGCAGGCGGCTGCGCAGTGGTTGCTGGCGGCTGTAACGAGGGGCCGTCTCGACCACGGGGCTGTCATCGACACCGGCCGGTTCGGTCACCGGGAGCGGGGCGGCAGCGCCGGCAAGGGCGTTGCGCACATTGGTCAACCAGGCGAGCGCCGATTCTTCGTATTCCGGTTCGCAATCCATGCGCGGTGCCAGGCGGCGCGCGCCGAGGGCTTCCAGGCGGGCATCGAGCTTGCGGCCAAAGCCGCAGAACTGGTCGTAGTTGGAATCGCCCATGGCCAGCACGGCGAACTCCAGGCCGGCAAGGGACGGGGCGCTTTCCGCGTCCAGGGCATTCCAGAACGAAGCGCCGTTGTCGGAGGGGGCGCCGTCGCCGAATGTGCTGGCGATCAGCAAGGCGGTGCCCGCAGCGGCGAGTTCGGCAGGCTGGACGGCATCCATCGCGCGTACGCTCACCGCGCGGCCCTCGGCCTTGAGGGCATCGGCGCAGGTAGTGGCGAAGCTTTCCGCATTACCGGTTTGCGAGCACCACAGCACCAGCAGCGGTTTGCCTGGCGCCGATGCTGCGGAGGGCGCAGCCTCCGTGGCCTTCCAGGTGCGGGAGAACAGGCCGGCGAGGAGGCCATCCAGCAGCAGGCGGGTGTCCCGGCTCAGCGGCGCGCTGGCCGGTAGCGTGGGCACGCCGCCCAGCTTGCGGCCTTCCTCGCTGCGCAGGCCGAGCAGGTAACCCTGCAGGTAGCGCTGCTCGGTGGGCGCCAGGCAGAGATCGGTGCTGGCATCGAGGTTCAGCAGACGGGCGAAGGCATTGATCGGCATGTCGGCGAGTTCCTCCGAATCACCGGCGGCGGCGCTGGCCGCGACCGGCTCGGCTTCTACCAAGGGGATGAGCTGGGCGCTGGCCGGAGCGACAGGTGCCAGGACAACGGCGCTGTACTTGAACTCCGGCTGCAGCGAAATGGGGTCGATGGCGTCGCAGGTGACGGCGTTGATCGCCAGGTCGTCGCCATAGCGGTCGTTCCAGTGGAAGGGCGCGAAGCAGTTGCCCGGCTGCACCCGGTCGCTGACCAGGGCCGGCAGCACCGCGCGGCCACGGCGGGAACGTACTTCCACCTGGCCCTTGTCGACGATGCCGAGGCGGCTGGCGTCGGCCGGGTGGATTTCCACGAAAGGCCCGGGGTTGAGCTTGTTCAGGGTGGCGACCTTGCCGGTCTTGGTCAGGGTGTGCCACTGGTGCTGCACGCGCCCGGTGTTGAGCACCAGGGGAAACTCGTCGTCGGGCAGCTCCGCCGGCTCCATGTGGGGACGGGCCAGGAATACGCCCTTGCCGTCCTCGGTGGCGAAGGCGATGGCCGGGCGATTGCCATCGGCGTCGGTTCTGGGCGCCTGGCTGATGCCGTCGTTGAGGTAGCGGATGGGGTTGCGCGCGTTGGCGGCGCTTTCCGGCGCGCAGGGCCACTGCATCGGCCCCTGGCGCAGCAGTTCATGGCTGGCGCCACGGATGTCGTAGCCGGTCTTCGGGTTCCAGGCCCGTTTGATTTCCTCGAACACCTCGGCAGCGCAGGTGTAGCCGAAGGCCTCCTCGAAGCCCATGGCGCAGGCGACGCGGGCGATGATCTGCCAGTCCGGCAGGCTGTCGCCGGGGGCGTCCACGGCTTTCTGGGTGAGGGTCAAGGTGCGCTCGGAGTTGATCATCACACCTTCCGTCTCGGCCCAGAGGGCGCCGGGCAGGAGAATGTCGGCGTAGCGGTTGGTTTCGGTATCGAGGAAGGCATCCTGGGTGATGACCAGTTCCGCCGCCTGCAGGCCTTCGATGGCCAGGCGGCGATTCGGCACGGTGGCCGCCGGGTTGGTGCAGATGATCCAACAGGCCTTGATATCACCTGCGGCCATGGCTTCGAACATGGCGACGGTGCCGCTGCCGCCGTCCTGGCGCAGGTGGCCGCGCGGCAGTTGCCACAGGTCTTCGATGAATGCCCGGTCCTCGTCCACCTGCAGGGAACGCTGGCCGGGCAGGCCGGGGCCCATGTAGCCCATCTCGCGGCCGCCCATGGCGTTGGGCTGGCCGGTGAGGGAGAAGGGGCCGCTGCCCGGACGGCAGATGGCGCCGGTGGCCAGGTGCAGGTTGCACAGCGCGTTGGTGTTCCAGGTGCCGTGGGTACTCTGGTTGAGGCCCATGGTCCAGCAGCTCATCCAGTCCCGGGCTTCGCCGATCCACTGGGCGGCCTTGCGGATATCCGCTTCGGGCAGCCCGGTGATGGCGGCGACGCGCTCCGGCGTGTAGTCCGCGAGGAACTCCGGCATGGCCTCCCAGCCGCGGGTATGGGCGGCGATGAAGGCCGGGTCGGTATGGCCATTCCTGTGCAGCAGATGAAGCAGGCCGTTGAGCAGGGCGAGGTCGGTGCCCGGCCTGATCGGCAGGTAGAGGCTGGCCTTGTCGGCGGTAGCGGTGCGGCGCGGGTCGACCACGATCAGCTTCGCCCCGGCCTTGACCCTGTCCATCATGCGCAGGAAGAGAATCGGGTGGCAGTCGGCCATGTTGGCGCCGGTCACCAGGAAGAGGTCGGCCTTGTCGAAATCCTGGTAGGCGCCGGGCGGCCCGTCGGAACCGAGGGAGAGCTTGTAGCCACTGCCGGCGCTGGCCATGCACAGCCGCGAGTTGGATTCGATGTGGCGGGTGCGGATGAACCCCTTGGCCAGTTTGTTGGCCAGATACTGGGCCTCCAGGGACATCTGCCCGGACACATAGAAGGAAATGGCATCCGGACCGTGGGCGTCGAGCAACTCGCGCAGGCGCCGGGCAGTGTCGTCGATGGCCTGGTCGATGCCGCTGCGCACCGGGTCGCGGCTGCGCTCGTGGCGCAGGTAGGCGTGCTCCATGCGGCCCGAGTCGGTCAGCGGCTGGGCGCAGGTGTTGCCCTTGGTGCAGAGGCGGCCGAAGTTGGTCGGGTGGGACTTGTCGCCGCTCACCTTGACCACACGGTTGTCCGCCACCTCCATGACGATGCCGCAGCCGACACCGCAATAAGGACACACGCTTCGCACTGTCTTGTTCGCCATATCCATTACCTTGCGCAGAAACGAAAAAGCGCCATGCCACCCACCGTCGAAACGGGGGAGACACGGCGCCTTTGTCGTGGGGTGAGGCAATCGGCATTGATTGCCCCCGGCAGGGCTATCGCAAGGCACATGCCAAGTCCTGCGAATACCCGCCAAGGCATTGTGCGGCGCACCTTGCAGGTGTTTTTCGAGGGGCCGAATGGTGATGCGGGCGAGCTTCAGGATGGGGCGATTGATCCTCCGTCGCACCGTTTTGGTTCCTGCTTCGAGGCGGGCGGATGTTGCCTGTCGAGTAATGCCCGAAAACCGGGTGAATGGCTGCAGGGCCCGTCATTACTGGCTTGTGGCGGGGATGTTGGCCGCTTCGATGCCGCCGGGAGGCAATCTGGCACAGCCACTGCATAGGCAGGTCCAGACCCACCGCGAACAGTGCGGAGGGCGACCCGGCAGATCAAAGGCGATCGTTCCCCCGGGTTGACAGGTGCGCCAGGCAGCGTGGCTCGGCGACACCCATGAACGAACAGGCAAAGGCGCCTGGGGCGATAAGTCCCAGGCGCTTTTTTTTGCCCCCAGAAAACGTGATTGGCTTGGACCGGGTGCTACCTATGAACATTTCCACTCCTGATGTGCAAACGCTGGTCGTCATCGGCAATGGCATGGTCGGCCACCACTGTGTGGAGCAACTGGTCGAGCGCGGCGCACTGGGTCGCTATCGCATCGAAGTCTTCAGCGAAGAGCCGCTGCGCGCCTACGACCGTGTGCATCTCTCCGAGTACTTCGCCGGCCGCGACGCCGAGTCCCTGGCCCTGGGCGAAGCCAGCCTCTACCAGACTCCGGGCGTGACCCTGCACCTGGGCGTGCCGGTACTGGAGATCGACCGCGAGCGTCGCGAAGTGGTCACTGCCAACGGCAGCGTCGCCTTCGACAAGCTGGTGCTGGCGACGGGCTCTTATCCCTTCGTGCCGCCCATCGAAGGGGCCGAAGGCAACTCGCGGCTGGTCTACCGTACCCTGGCCGACCTCGACACCATCCGCGCTGCTGCTGCCCAGGCACGCCGTGGCGTGGTGGTGGGCGGCGGCCTGCTGGGCCTGGAAGCCGCCAATGCGCTGAAGTCCCTCGGCCTCGACGCCCACGTGGTGGAATTCGCCCCGCGCCTGATGCCGGTGCAGCTCGATGACCAGGGCGGCCAGGCACTCAAGGCGCGCATCGAAGCACTGGGCGTGGGGGTGCATCTCTCGAAAGCCACCCAGTCCATCAGCGCCGGCGAGGAATATCGCTACCGGATGAACTTCGCCGGTGAGGATTTCCTCGAAACCGACCTGATCGTCTTTTCCGCCGGCATCCGCCCGCAGGACGCCCTGGCCCGCCAGTGCGGCCTGGAACTGGGTCCGCGCGGCGGCGTGGCCATCGACGGCCAGTGCCTGACCTCGGACGCGGACATCTTTGCCATCGGTGAGTGCGCCGCCTGGAACGGCAGCATCTACGGCCTGGTCGCCCCCGGCTACCAGATGGCCCGCAGCGTCGCCGCGCAGCTCTGCGGCGAGGACGCCGATCCGTTCATTGGCGCCGACATGTCCACCAAGCTGAAGCTGCTGGGCGTTGACGTGGGCTCCATCGGCGACGCCCACGGCGCGCTGCCGGGCGCCCGCAGCTACCGCTTCATCGACGAAGCCACCTCCAGCTATCGCCGCCTGGTGGTATCCGCCGACGGCAAGCAGGCCCTGGGTGCGGTGCTGGTGGGCGACAACAGCTACTACGACACCCTGCTGCAATACGTGCAGAACGGCATCAAGCTGCCGGCCGATCCGGCCAGCCTGATCCTGCCGGCGGGCGAAGGCGCACCGGCCCTGGGCGCCGATGCACTGCCGGCCACCGCCACCGTCTGCTCCTGCCACAACGTCAGCAAGGGTGCCATCTGCTCGGCCATCGACAGTGGCTGCACCGACGTCGCTGGGGTCAAGGCCTGCACCAAGGCGGCCACCGGTTGTGGCGGCTGCGCGGCATTGCTCAAGCAGGTGGTGGAGCACGAACTGTCGGCCCGTGGCGTGGCCGTGGACAAGAGCCTCTGCGAGCACTTCGCCTACACCCGCCAGGAGCTATATGCGCTGGTGCGGGTGGAAGGCATCGAGACCTTCGAGGAGATGCTCGCCAAGCACGGCCGTGGCCATGTGGGCTGCGAAATCTGCAAGCCGGCCATCGGCTCCATCCTCGCGTCCTGCTGGAACCGGCCGATCCAGGAACCGTGGCTGGTGCCGCTGCAGGACACCAACGACACCTTCATGGCCAACATGCAGAAGAACGGCACCTACTCGGTGGTGCCGCGCATCCCCGGCGGCGAGATCACCCCGGAGGGCCTGATCGCCATTGGCGAGGTGGCGAAGAAGTACAGGCTCTACACCAAGATCACCGGCGGCCAGCGCATCGACCTGTTCGGCGCCCAGCTTCACGAGCTGCCGGATATCTGGGGCGAGCTGATCGCTGCCGGCTTCGAGACAGGCCACGCCTACGGCAAGTCCACCCGCACCGTGAAGTCCTGCGTGGGCAGCACCTGGTGCCGTTACGGCGTGCAGGACAGCGTGAAGATGGCCCTGGACATCGAGAACCGCTACAAGGGCCTGCGCTCGCCGCACAAGCTGAAGTTCGCCGTGTCCGGCTGCACCCGCGAATGCGCCGAGGCGCAGAGCAAGGACGTGGGCGTGATCGCCACCGAGAAGGGCTGGAACCTCTATGTCTGCGGCAACGGCGGCATGCGTCCGCGCCACGCCGAGCTGTTCGCCACTGATCTCGATGACCAGACCCTGATCCGCTACATCGACCGCTTCCTGATGTTCTACATCCGCACCGCCGACAAGCTGCAGCGCACCTCGGTCTGGCGCGAGAGCCTGGAGGGCGGCCTGGATTACCTCAAGGCGGTGATCATCGACGACAGCCTGGGGCTGGCCGAGGAACTGGAGGCACAGATGCAACTGGTGGTGGACCGCTACGAATGCGAGTGGGCCAACGCCATCAAGGACCCGGAGAAGCTCAAGCGCTTCCGCACCTTCGTCAACGACGGGCGCGGTGATCCGGATATCCATTTCGTCAATGAACGTGGGCAGATCCGTCCGGCGAAGGCCGCCGAGCTCACGCTGATCCCCGTAGCCCAGGAGGTGGTCTGATGGCCCAGTACAGCGCACAACGCATCGAAGTTTCCGAAACCTGGCAGAGCGTCTGCTCCCGCCAGGACCTGGTGCCCAACTCGGGCGTGGTGGCCTGGGTAGAGGGCGCCCAGGTAGCGCTCTTCTACCTCCCCGATGGCGAGGAGGGGCGCCAGCTGTTCGCGGTGGACAACCACGACCCGCTGGCCGGCGCCAACGTCATCGGTCGTGGCATCGTCGGTCACCTCGGTGGTGACCTGGTGATCGCCTCGCCCTTGTACAAGCAGCACTACCGCCTGGAAGACGGTTCCTGCCTGGAGTACCCGGAGCAGCAGCTGCGGGTATGGCCGGTCCGCTTGCAGGGGGATGTGGTGGAGGTTGGGCTGGAGTGATGCCCGTCGGGTAGGGTGCGCCGTGCGCACCCGGCCCAGACCGGGCTAAAGCGGTCGGCGTTGTGCTCGGTGGTGGATTCGCCACCACAAAAAAGTGCCAGCCGGAGCTAAGCCTTGCCTTCGGCCGGCCCGCGCGCCCGCGCATACATCAGGTGCGCATCCATCAGCAGCGCTTCCATCGTCGATAGCAGGAGCTCCTCGCGCAGCTGGCCGGATGCGCCGGCATCGCGCTCCTGGCGCAGGCGTTCGATCAGGCTGGAAACCTGCGCCAGGCGGTAGTCGCCCAGCCGGTGGCAAGCCTCGGGGCTGGAGTCGGCGCATACGTCCAGAACGTCGACGGGGAAGTCTTGCAGGGTGGGAAAGCGGTGCGAAGTCATGTGCGGGTACTCGTAGCTGCTGGAGGGCTCAAAACGCTACGCACGCGCCCTGTAGGGGTTCAAGGCAAACGTATTGTGTGATTTTTCGTGTTGTCGGCAAGGAATCCTGGGCGCCGGGCCGCAATTTTTGGCGAGGCATTCGACCCGCAGTGCTCAGCTGAAGCTCAGCGCACCCTGCTTGCAGCAGCGCACCAGGGTTTCCTCCAGCTTGCGGTCGGGCATGGCGTTGGCGCGCAGGATGCTGGCGGTCCTTTCAACGTAGTCGCGGGTGCTGCCGTAGCGGCCGCTGGCGCTGTCGAACACCTGGCGCAGCACATGGTCCGGCAGGGCGCCGGCATAGCAGGCGAAGTCGCGTCGCAGCACGAAACCCAGCGCCTGCACCCTGGGGCCGCCGTCCAGCTGGCAGTTGAGCCATTTCGGCTGGTAGGCGGCGTCGGGCATTTCCCGCTGCCAGAGGGCGAACAGGTGCTCCTCCAGTTGCTCCCCCGGAAGGCGATAGGCGAAGCCGGCGCAGGAGCCGCCGCGGTCCAGGCCCAGTACCAGCCCCGGGGTTTCCGGGGTGCCGCGATGGATCAGCGACCAGAGGTACAGGCCGCGATGGTAGCCGTGGATGCGTGCGCGGCGCCGTTCCAGGGTGGGGCATTCCGGCCGCCAGATCAGTGAGCCATAGGCGAACAGCCAGACCGGACCGCCGCGATGGTGGGCCATGGTGTTTTCCAGGGAGGCGAGGAGTTCGGCGCGGGTGAGTTGCGCCGGCTGGTCGAGCAGCGGCGGGTAGGGAATGCTCTGAACGCTGGGGTTGGGGCCGTGCATGACGTGCGCAAGGACTCTTCGGCGACGCCGCCAGTTTTACCAGTTGTGTCGCCGGGCGCGAACAGGCATTCGTCGAAATTGCCCGGGCGGCCTTGGCCGACACGATTTGTTGCAAGGAACCCGGTCACACTGTCATGAAATGCTAAAAAACTGTCGTGAAATGCGAAGTGCCGGAAAGCGCTCATCCATAGGCTTTGCCGCCAGTCAGCAGTGGGGTGCAACCCGCAGGGCCAACCCCGTCAAACCTGGAGTTTTCTATGGTGAAACCGCTAATGGGATTTGCGCTGGCAGGGTTTGTCCTGCTGGGCAGCGGCTGTTCCAGCAAGGTCACCCAGCCTGAGCAGTATTCGGGCTTCCTGGGGGATTACTCGCAGCTTGAAGAGAAGATGTCCGCCAGCGGCCAGCCGGTGCTGCGCTGGACGGCAGCGGACTTCGACCCGCAACGCTATGGCTCGCTCCTGGTGGAAAAACCGGTGTTCCATCCCGCCCAGTCGCCCAGCGACCAGTTGAGCCAGCAGACCATGGACCAGATCGCCACCTACATGCGTCTGGCGCTGCAGCGCGAACTGATCGGCAAGGCCCGCCTGGTCGGCACGGCGGAGGCGGACACCCTGATAGTGCGTCCATCCATCTCCGCCGTGGCGATCTCCACCGAACAGCTGAAGGCCTACGAGGTCATCCCGATCGCCCTGCTGGCCGCCGCCGCGACCACCGCTGCCGGCATCCGTGACCAGGAAGTGACCATTTACGCGGAGCTGGAGGCGGTGGATGCCGCCAGCGGCAAGCCCGTGGTGAGGATGGCGCGCAAGGGCCAGGGACTGAACCTGGAGAACCGCAAGACACCGCTGGTGCTGGACGACCTCAAGCCGGTGCTCGACGACTGGGCGCGGGACGCGCGCGACTTCAGGCCCTGACGGGCCTCCTCCGTTAAATACCCAGGCAGGAACCGGTCGATGGGCCGGTTCCCCTTCGCGTGCGCCGGAAATCCTGGCACTCAGCGGTCTGCCCACGAATCCGCGACATTTCCGGTGCCTTGCGCAGACCAACCGGACGCGGACGTCTTCCCCCCGAAAACCAGGTGATGAAATGGTCAGTGACGGGTTTCTCGATTACTTCGCCCTTGGCGTGCTGTTCTTCGTCGTGATCGTGCTGTTCTACGGCATCATCGTGATCCACGACATCCCTTACGAAATCTCCAGGCGGCGCAACCACCCCCACCAGGACGCCATCCATGCCGCCGGCTGGGTGAGCCTGTTCACCCTCCATGCGATCTGGCCGTTCCTGTGGATCTGGGCGATGTTGTACCGCGAGGATCGCGGCTGGGGCTTCGGCACGCCGAAGGCGGAACTGGAGCAGCAATTGGCCGGGATGCGTCAGCGTCTCGAACGCCTCGAGGGGCAGGGCGCTTCCCGTTCGGCCCAGGCGGTAGAGGAGGCCTGACATGGACCTGTTGCTGATCCTCACCTACACGGCCATCTGCGTCGCCGTCTTCAAGATCTTCAAGATCCCGCTGAACAAGTGGTCGGTTCCCACTGCCGCGCTGGGCGGCGTGGTGCTGATCGGTGCGCTGATCTTCCTGATGAACTACAACCACCCCTATTCGGAAGTGGCGCGGACCTACTTCACCTCGGTGCCCATCGTGCCCGAGGTGTCCGGCCAGGTCATCGAAGTGCCGGTCAAGGCCAACCAGCCGCTGAACAAGGGTGACGTGCTGTTCCGCATCGACCCGACGCCGTTCGAGAACCGGGTGAAGTCCATCCAGGCACAGCTGATATCGGCCCGTGCCGACCAGTCCCGCGCCCGCGAACTGGCCGCACGTAACGTCGGCAACCGCCGCGACGTGGACCTCACCACGGCGCGGGTGGATGACCTGCAGGCGCAGCTGAACATCGCCAGGTTCGACCTCGACAACACCGTGGTACGGGCGCCAGGCAAGGGCTTCGTCACCCATGTGGCGCTGCGTCCGGGCGTCCGGGCGGTGAAGCTGCCGCTTCGACCATCGATGGTCTTCATCCCGGACGAAGGTCACTATTTCGTTGCCTGGATGCGCCAGAACAGCCAGTTGCGCCTGACCCCCGGCGACGAGGCCGAAGTGGCCTTCGACGGCATCCCGGGCCAGGTGTTCAAGGGCCAGGTGAAGCAGGTGATTTCGGTGATCGGTGAGGGCCAGGTGCAACCCTCCGGCAACCTGCTCAGCTTCACCGGTTCGCCGCCTCCCGGACGGGTGCCGGTGATCGTCGAAATCACCGACCCGGATTACGCCCGCTACGCCGCGCTGATGCCCGGCGGCGCCTACGGTCAGGCGGCGCTCTACAGTGAGCATTTCCACCACGTGGCAGTGATGCGCAAGATCCTCCTGCGCATGGCGGCCTGGATGAACTACATCTTCCCCTTCCATTGAGCGTTGCACCTGCTTTTCGCCACGGAGCCCCAGCGGGTGCCGGGGCGAGGGCAGGTGATTCTTTCTGGCTGCGGGAAATCCGGCATGGATGGCGCAACGGTTTGCCACCCTCCGGATTCAAGGACTGGCGGGACGTTCCCGCTGGCCGGATGCGGGACGGTCACAGGGAGTACCCGAGCGTGTCCGGACAATCGAGAGGATTCCGCGATGCGGAATCCGGATGTCTGGAGAAGAGAGGGATATATGGCCGGGAAATCCGACAAGACCAGGGAATCGGGCAAAGCGCCCAGGATGCCGCGCAAGGAGTACGAGGCGGAGCTGAAGCGACTGCATGTCGAGCTGGTGAAGCTGCAGCGCTGGGTCGTCCAGGAGGGCATGCGTATCTGCATCGTCTTCGAAGGGCGCGACGGGGCGGGCAAGGGCGGCGTGATCAAGGCCCTGACGGAACGCACCAGCTCGCGCATCTTCCGCAGCGTCGCGCTGCCGACGCCCACCGAGCGGGAGAAGTCGCAGATGTACGTGCAGCGCTACATCAGCCACTTCCCGGCGGGCGGGGAGGTCGTGATCTTCGACCGCAGCTGGTACAACCGCGCCGGCGTCGAACGGGTCATGGGTTTCTGCAGCGAGAAGGAAGTGGAGAAATTCTTCGCCTTCACGCCCTTGTTCGAACGCGCCGTGGTCGAGTCGGGGATCATTCTCCTGAAGTACTGGCTGGAAGTCAGCCCGGAGGAACAGCAGCGCCGGCTTGAAGACCGGATCAACGACGGTCGCAAGACCTGGAAGCTGTCGCCGATGGACATCCGCTCCTTCGGCCGCTGGGATGAATACACCCGTGCCCGTGACGAAATGTTCATCGCCACCGATACGTCCTGGGCGCCCTGGCACATCGCCTGCTCCGAGGACAAGCGCCGGGTTCGTCTCAATGTCATCCGGCACATCCTGGCCCAGGTGCCCTACCAGGAGGTGCGCGATGGGAAGGACGTCAGGCTGCCGAAGCGCGGCAAGCTGGGGGCGTACAGGTCGCCCGACTATCCCTTCCGCTACATCGAAGAAAAATACTGACTCGGCACACGGGCACTGAACCTTGCCTTGCGTGCATCGCCGTTCCCGGGCCGAGTCGTTCGGCCAGGGGGCGGAGCGCTGCGTGCCACGAACCAGATGACAGGAACACCGATGGGAACTCGAATTCGGCGCCGACCGCTGTTGGGAACGCTCGCCCTGCCGGCCGGCTTGTTGATGGGACTGCTGCCGTTGCAGATGGCCCTGGCCAATGCCATGCAGCAGGAAGCATCCCGGGTTGCACTGCCCATCCTCGCTCCCGAGCCGCCACCGGATCGCACCGACGACTTCGATTGCCTCCGCGAGCGCCGCACCATCCGCATCCTGGTGCCCTATAGCCGAACCTTCTTCCACATCGACCAGGGCCATCAGAAGGGTGTGAGCCATGAGGTGGGCCTTGCCTTCGAACGCTGGCTGAACCAGCGCTATCCGCGCCAGGCCGGCAAGGGCCGCTGGCACGTGATGTTCATTCCGGTAAGTCGTGAACATCTGCTGCCCAGCCTGGTCCGGGGCGTCGGCGACATCGCTGCGGGCGGGCTGGTGGAAGGGGAGGCCGCGCGCTTCGGCGGGCAGGTGGTTACCGCACCCGGTTCGTTCCGGGCCGATCCGGTACTGGTGAGCGGGCCGTCCGGCGAGCCGGTCGACAACCTCGATGACCTGTCTGGCAGGGAGGTGGCGGTACCGGCACTGGGCAATGATTTCCGGGAACTGCTGGCGCTGAGCCAGACCCTTGTCGAGCGCGGCATGGCGCCGATCCGCGTGGTACCCCTGGACGAAGGAACCGAGCCCGAAGAACTGCTGGCGCTGGTGGACGCCGGCGTCCACGCCGCTACCGTCGTGGATCGTCGCGTGGCCCAGGCCTGGCAGCCGACCCTGGGGCGGATCGCAATCCAGCGGCCCGTAGACCTCGACTGGGGCGGCCACTACGCCTGGGCGGTGCGCCAGAACAACCCCGAGCTGTATGCGGTGCTGGCGGAGTTCCTTGCCGGGCAGGATCGCGAAAGCCGCCTCGGAAGGGACCTGAGCAATGGCCGCCGAGACCCTGGACGCTTTCTCGGCGAACCGGCGTCGGCCGCGGAGTTGCGCCGATTCCGCCAGCTCAACCGGGCCTTTATTGCTTCCGCCCGCCGCTACGACCTGGACCCGCTGATGCTGATGGCCCAGGCCTTCCATGAGTCCCGCTTCGACCAGCGTGCACGCAGCAACCGGGGTGCGGTGGGGGTGATGCAGATGCTGCCGAGCACGGCGGCCGATCCCAATGTGCGGGTGGCGGGTGTGCGCAACAGCGCGGAACGGAACGTCGAGGCGGCCAGCAAGTACCTGCGCTTTCTCGCCGACACCTACCTCGACGATCCGGCGCTCGATGCGGAGGATCGCATGTTCATGCTGCTGGCGGCGTACAACGCCGGGCCGGGCAATCTGCAGAAGGCGCGGCGCATGGCTCGGGAAAGCGGCCTGGATCCGGACCGCTGGTTCGGTCATGTCGAGTCGGTGGTGGCGAGGGAAGTGGGCCGAGAGCCCGTCGACTATGTGAGCAACGTGTACAAGTACTACATCGCCTACAAGTTCGCGCAGGACCGTGAGCAAGCACGGCCGGAAGGGCTGCTGGGCAGGCTGGAGGGAATTTGAGGAAGGCGCGGCCCTTGCCGGGGCAGGGGCCGCGAAGGGGGTCAGAAAAGCAGGTAGGCGCTGGCGCTGGTCTGGTCGAGCTCGATGTCGCCGACCTTCAACACTTCCTGCTCCAGGCGCACGCCGACGTTGCGGAACACGTCCAGTTCGACGCCGAGGCCGTAGGTCAGGTCCAGGTCGCTGCTGTCGCCGGCGACGTCCGCGTCGGCATCCCAGGCATGGACACCGGCGCTGGCGAACAGGCGCAGACGGTCGCCCACCGGTACGCCGAGGTGGGCCGCGGCCTGCACGGAGTGGCCTTCGAAGTCTCCACGGTCGCCCTCGAAGTTGCCGAGGTCGACCCAGGCGCCTTCGATGGCCAGGTAGGGGTTCAGGCGGTAGCCGATGTAGGCCTTGTAGGCGTTGTCGTCGTCACTGAGGCTGTGCTCGTCGGTTTCTACCCTGGTCACGCCGCCACCCACGTAGAGGCCGCGGTCATCCGCGACGGCGTTGAGGGCGCTGAGGGCGATGAAGACAGTTGCAAGTTGTTTGCCGAATTTCATCTGTGGTCCTGCATGGTTTGCTGGTTGGGAGGGGAAGTTGGGATCAGGCCGAGGCCTTGCGCTGGAATTCGCGGTCCAGGCGCTCGCGGATGCGCAGCGCCGCCGCGTCCATGGCGGGGTAGATGTCCTCGGCCACGGGCTTGTCGGACTGTTCGAGGTTGCGGCCCCTGGCCCGGTCGACGGCGCGGCCGACGGTTTCGCCGGTCAGTCCGTCACGGACCTCGCTGTCGAAGAACACGTAGAGGGTTTCGTCGCGCACGCCGGTGACGTGCAGGGACAGGCCCACCAGGAAGCCGATGGGGATGTACTCCATCACGCTCGGATCGCGCGGGGTGCGTTCGAGGTCGCTGATAGACACGCGCAGCGACAGTGCCCCCGGCGTGGGGTGCGGCACCACGCGGTAGCCGGCGGAAGTCAGTTGCCGTTCCAGCTGACCGCGGAAGTGGAGGATCAGTTTTCTGATATCTGCATCGGACGCGCCGAGTTTCGAGTTGCTGCTGGTAAATGAAGAGGTCATCGGCAAGTCGATGAAAACTGCCTTGTCGTGGTTGCTGGAAAGAGGTGCCGGGTATTTTTTCCAGGCGATGGTGCCGTCATCCCGTTCGATGACTTGCAGCAGCACGTCTGTCTGTTGTCCGGGAACTATCGAGGAGTCGATGCTCGGCGCCATTGAGCAACCGAATAGCGAAGTCGAAAGCGCAAGGATGGAAAGTTCTTTGAATTGCATGGGGGTTCCTGTTGAAGACGCGTCGGCCTGCTCGGCCCCTGGGCCGGAAAAGTCTCGCCGGTACCGGGCTCGAAAGTGGCAGCGCGGCGTGCCGCCAGGAGGGGGAGGAGAGGTGCAACGCCGCGCTGCCGCGCCTTTTTCGGCGCCCCCGCACTTTGCAGAAGGGGCGCGGAAAACAAGAATCAAAAATCGTCATTTATGCCGGGGAGTGTGCAGCTGCAAGTCGATGTACGAGAGAATTCGCAGCCTCTTTCGTGGGTAATGAAATCAATAAGCTCAGAAAACTTTCATGAAAAGCCAGTTCAAATTCCTGCTGAAAAACGGCGGTACTGCAGAGTTCGATGCAGCAAGCAATAAGTTGCATGTGGGTTTGACTTCGGGCGAGCCGCGCGCGGTGACCTTGTCATATTCCGAGTCACGCCTGTTGCAACTTCTGCTGGACAGTCCCGGGGAAACCCGTAGTCGCAACGAAATAATGGAATACGCCTGGGACAATCGCGTCGTTGCCGCCGGAAGTCTCAACCAGGCGATATTCACCCTGCGCAACCTGATCGAGGACGGCACCGACCACGAGCTGCTGCAGACGGTCCCGCGCCGGGGGTATCGGTTCAATGCGCAGTATCTGGTGGACGATTCCGCGCCCGCAGCTGCCGCGGCCGTTGATGATGCGCCGGGCGCGAACGAGCAGGTGGAAGCTGCGCCGACCAGCGTTCGCGGGACCTGGCTGGAGGGCCTGCCGCGCTCGCCGAAGCTGCTGGTGCCGGCCTACGGGGCGATGTTCTGCCTGCTCGCCCTGGTCGGGCTGTATCGCTTGGGTGTATTCGATGGCGCCGTCTCGGACCTGCTGGTCGAGGATGTGGCGGCGGCGTCGACGACTTTCCATTTCGTCGGCGACAGTGCGGAGGAGATCACCCGCACCCGCGAAGCGTTCAAGGCGGCGCTGGACGCCCGTGAAGAGGGGCTGGCCGGACAGGTCTGGATCAACCGTTCCAACCGCCTCTACGACCTCAGTTGCGTGCGCCCCGATGGCACGACGGAAAACCTGATCTTTCTGGAGGACAACCCGATGGCCAACCTGCAACTGGAGATGGTCCGCCGCTGCATGAGGGGCTGGCCATGATGCTGCACCGCTACAAGCATGCCTTCATCCTCGGTGGCCTGGCCCTGCTTGCGCTGGCTGGACTGGCGAGCGATCCGGCGGTCTATTCGCAAGGGGTTTCCTACCACGGCGCGAATCGGATACTGCTCAACGACGGCACCCTGATACGTTCGGAAGAGCGGGTCATCATCAGCGATGTGCTGAGCTTTGCCGCCATGGAGCGGGTCGGTGCTGAGGTGAACTACGCATCGCTGCTGGCGGACGTCGAACATGTCGGTCCACGCAGCCTCGAACTGCGGTTGCAGAAGGCGCAGACCAGTCGAGCCAGGCCGATGCAAGAGCTGAGTGAGATTCCCGATGTGTTCTTCGGGAGACAGTACGGTCTGGCGACGGGGGCGAAGCTGCGACTGGAATTCCTGCCGGTGTCCGATGACGGGGTGATCTGCTATTACGCCCGGGAGATCGACAACGTCCGTTGCCTCAACCGCTGACCGATACAACAGCGGACGGAGAGATGGCTGCGGGCGAGCCACTCTCCGACGCCGGGTTTCATCAGGCGCTTTCGCGCAGGCGCAACTCGGTCAGCTCCTTGAGTTTTCCATCTAGGGTCCGGGTTTCCACGCTCAGGATGACCGTGGGCCGCTCCGTGCGAATGACCTTGATGTGAGTGAGGGTCTCCGGCGAGTGCTGGATGACCAGGGTTTCCCCGACGTTGCGACACAGGACCAGCATTTCAAACGCTCCACTTTGGTTGTCACTCCGTCGATTGTCGAAGCCGCTCCGCGCCTGATGCGAATCAAAAATGGTCATCGTTGTCGGGGGCAGAGTTCTGCGGCTTCCCCCAACTGCCGAGAGGTTTTCTCGGCGATAGCGCTTGCAATCTTCAAGAGCGCACTTGAGCGATGGACTTTCGGTCTGCCGCGCTACTCGCACCTTCGCCTCCTGGAGTCCAGGCGCGGCAGGTCGCTGACAGAAAATGAGGATTGGTAATTTTCATTCCCGCCGCCCCTTGCCAAGAATCCGGCCGTCCCGAGGTCGATGACCCGGGGAGGGCCACGGCCTTCCGGCAACCTCCGGGGCCAGTCTTGCTACGAGAAGGGGCGTTGAATGAAGTTCGTACCTGTGATCCGGCTGATCTGCTGGATCGTCTGTTCGGTCCTGGTTGCCGCGTCCTTCGGGGTCATGGGCAGTTCCGTCATCGGCGGACTGCTGATGCTGTGCGGTGCGATCTGGTTGTGCCCAGCGT
Source organism: Metapseudomonas phytobenefica (assembly GCF_043392685.1). Lineage (NCBI taxonomy): Bacteria > Pseudomonadati > Pseudomonadota > Gammaproteobacteria > Pseudomonadales > Pseudomonadaceae > Metapseudomonas > Metapseudomonas phytobenefica. The sequence continues at coordinate 19,446 of NZ_JBHZGM010000016.1, forward strand.
CGTGGCGGGCGATCGAAAGCCTTACCGGGAAATCCGGCAGCAGCATCGCCGTGGCCATCCTCGCGGTGCCGCTGTTTCTCCTGGGCGTGCACATCAGCAGTACCGCCAAGGACTTGATCGAGACGTCCGCGCTCCAGGCCAAGGCCGGCGATGCCCGGTCGAGGCAGGATGCCGGCGATCACCCGCAGGTGGACCCGGGCGCCCTGAACTTCTTTCGCCACATCATGGAGCAGGATTACCTGGTGGCCCTGGCCGGAGGGAAGTCGGCCCTGAGCGCGCTGTCGATGGTCAACCCGGTGGAGCGCATGCCCAGTTCGAAGCTGGCACGGTTGTATGAAGACGACGGCGAGGCGGTCGATCCCTTCTTCAGGGGGCGCAAGCTCATCGTTACAGGCGAAGTCCTGTCCGTTCGCATCGACTATGCCAACGACGTGATCCTGGAACTGCCCGGCGCCAACGAAATGTTCAACGTGCAGGCGGAGCTCCATAGCGATCCGAAGAAATTCTCCGAGCCGGTGCTCGAGGGCAAATACGTCGATCTTTATTGCACCCTGTACGGCAAGGTCAGCGATGAAACTGCGAGCAACCTCTACCTGAAGGACTGCACTGAAGTCGATTTCACCTCCGACGCCAAGGCCTACGCTGACAACCTGACCGAAGCCCTGCGCGGCTGGCTGCGTACCGGCGGCCGGCACATCTTTCCCACCGACAACGCTGCTACCTACTTCCTGGTGTCCTACCTGGCAGGCACCCAGCTGCCTCCAGGTAACCCCTGCCTGCGCGAGGAGGCGCCGCTGGAGGAGTGCGTGAGCTCCCTGGAGAAGATGAAAGCCAGCGCTCTGTTCGAAAGCGCCCGTGGCGACCTGCGGCGCTGGCAGGAGTGGCTTGGCCTGCCGACGCCGGAAGATTACAGCCAGCTGAGCAGCCGCTGATGGGCGGTTCGCTGCGCGCATTGGCGATCTGCTGCCTGCTGGGGCTGGCCGCTGCGCCGGTCCGGGCGGCGGAGGTGCATCTGCGCGGGCACTGGCTGCAGGTGGTGGACGACGAGGACAGCCTGGTCGGCGTGCTCAGCCGCGACGAGGAAGGCGAGGCGGTGGCCGCCGAGCTGTACTTGCAGGCTTATCGCGATGGCGTTGCGGTCGGCGAGGAAGTGCACCACTTCGCCCTGGATGAAACGGTGCGGCTGTTCGCCATTCCGCTGGACGATGACGTCGACTGCTACCGGGTGGTGGGAGTCGTCGGCCTGGATGCCGAGGGTCGGCAGGTCAGCGCCAGCGACGATTCTCCGCCGCAGAAGGAGGAATGCAGCGGCTTGCAGCACTTGATACAGATATAGCCAATGAATCTACCTTGCGAACCTGTGGACATCCGGTCCCTTGAGTCGACCCGGTTAAGCCGATATCTTGAGTCGCCTAATCATTAGTCTGCTACCAAGCCCTCTCCCCGCAGACGACCCGGAACCCAGATGAGCTCCCCAAGCCCCCTGTCGCAACGCGTGGACCAGCCGATCAAAGGCATTGTTCTGGTTTGCCTGGCCACTTTCCTGTTTTCCAGCCACGACGCGATTTCCAAGTACCTCTCGGCCTTCTATCCCATCGTGATGGTGGTCTGGGTGCGCTATCTGGTGCATACCCTGTTGATGGCGGGCTTCCTGTTGCCGCGTGAGGGCATGCGGGTGTTGCGCACCAGGCGACCGTTGCTGCAGGTGGTGCGGGCACTTAGCCTGGTCGGGGTGAGCCTGCTGTTCACCACGGGCCTGCGGTACATCCCGCTGGCCGAGGCGACTTCGGTGATCTTCCTGGCGCCGCTGCTGGTCACCGCGCTTTCGGTGCCGCTGCTCAAGGAGCGGGTTTCCCGCGGCCAATGGGGGGCGGTGCTGGTGGGCTTTGCCGGGGTGCTGCTGATCGTGCGGCCGGGGAGTGCGCTGTTCACCCCGGCGATTCTCTATCCCCTGGCGGCGGCGGTCTGCTTCGCCTTCTACCAGTTGCTGACCCGCATCCTGGCCCGGAGTGACAGCTCGGGTACCAGCAACTTCATCACCGGCCTGACCAACACGTTGATCATGAGCGCCCTGGTGCCGTTCTTCTGGCACCTGCCGGATACCCTCGGCCACAGTCTGCTGATGCTGGCCCTGGGTGCCTGCGGCATGGGCGGGCACATGCTGCTCACCCAGGCGTTCCGTCACGCCTCGCCGCCACTGCTGGCGCCGTTCGGCTATGGGCAGATCGTCTTCGCCGGCCTGCTCGGTCTGCTGCTGTTCAACCACGCGCCGGACCAGATCGGCCTGCTCGGCATCGGCATCATCGTCGGCAGCGGGCTGTTCATGGCCTACGCGCAAAAGCGCTAGGCGCTTTCCACCTCGCGCGAGTCCACGTAGTCCTTCAGCCACCTGAGCACCTGCACCGGTTCCCAGCGCGCCGGGTCGAACAGGGCATAGGCCTGGCCCTGATAACCCACCACATCCAGCTGGCGGTGATAACCGGCGCGCTGGAACAGGGCCTCGATCTCGGCCAGGCAGGTATTGAAATGCAGGCGGCCGAATGGGGTCTTGCCATCGGTCACCAGGCCTTCCAGGCGTAGTTCTTCCACCGCTTCGCGGACCTCTTCCGGAGCCATGCGGCTGACGGTGTACTTCAACTGGCGCACATCCAGCATCTGGGTGTCCTCGGATGAATTCAGTGCAACTGCCGACTGGCGTGCAGGGGCTGCACCTGGCCGCGGGGCGGGAAGGGCAGCGGCAGCTGGTAGGGCAGTGGAATATTTGGTGGAGCGGGTTGTTCGGCCTTTGGCAAGCGGATCGGGGCTGATACAGGCATAGGACTTTTCCTGAATTACTGTATATTTATACATATAACGGTTGCCACGGTCCGATGGCAACCAAACCAAAGGAAAAATCTGGTGTCAGTCATTTCCTCCTGACGCAGTCCCCGGGAACAAGAAACCTGATGAACCGCTCTATCCTACTGTTTTGCCTGTTGTTTTCCGCCGCTACGGAAGCCGCCGCCCCCCGCACATTCAATGAAGCCAAGAAGATCGCGTGGAAGCTCTATGCCACTCACCCGGTGGAGTTCTATTGCGGCTGCCGATACCAGGGCAATCGGGTGGACCTGAAGAGCTGTGGCTATGTCCCGAGGAAGTCGCCGCAACGGGCCAGACGCATCGAGTGGGAGCACATAGTGCCGGCCTGGGTGATCGGCCATCAGCGCCAGTGCTGGCAGAAAGGGGGGCGCAAGAACTGCGCGGAGAATGACGCCGTCTATCAGCGCGCCGAGGCCGATCTGCATAACCTGGTACCGAGCATCGGCGAGGTGAATGGCGACCGCAGCAACTACAGCTTTGCCTGGCTTGCGCAGAAACCCAGCCAGTACGGCGCCTGCCCCATGGTGGTGGATTTCAAGGCGCGCAAGGCGATGCCCCGCCAGCGGATTCGCGGAATGATCGCGCGCACCTATTTCTACATGAGCGATCGTTACGGCCTGCGACTCTCCAGCCAGGACCGCAAGCTCTACAACGCCTGGAACCGCCAGTACCCGGTGGAAGCCTGGGAGCGCAATCGCAACCAGCGCGTCGCCTGCGTAATGGGCTATGGCAACCCGTTCGTGGGCAAGGTGGATATGAGCGTTTGCCGGCGATAGTGGCAACAGCTGCCTACAAGGCTTTCGGGCTCTGGCAACAGCTAACGATTCCGCTCGGCCTCCTGAAGGGGCGCAGTCGCTGCCCCACCGCATCGCGCGGAGTCCGGGAGGCTGTAGTAGCGAGCTCTGCTCGCGATTCGATGCATGGGATATTCGCGAGCAGAGCTCGCTTACGGTGTCTGGGCCCGTCAGGGATACAGCCCTACAGCAAATCGATGGCCCACCAGGAAGGCAGGAGCCGCTGCACTTCCGGCCGTGCGAAGCGGTCGTCGACCAGGTGCACCACACCCCGGTCCTCGGTGGTGCGGATGACCCGGCCGGCGGCTTGCACCACCTTCTGTATCCCGGGATAGAGGTAGGTGTAGTCGTAGCCGGCGCCGAACAGCGCGCCCATGCGCACCTTCAACTGCTCGTTCACGGCATTCAGCTGCGGCAGGCCAAGGGTGGCGACGAAGGCGCCGATAAGCCGCTCCCCGGGCAGGTCGATGCCTTCGCCAAAGGCGCCACCGAGCACGGCGAAACCGATTCCCCGGCCGCCGTCCTCGAAGCGCTGGATGAAGGCCTGGCGCTCGGCTTCGTCCATCTGCCGTCCCTGTAGCCAGATGGGCACCTGCGGATGCTCGCGGGCGAAGCGCTCCGCGGCCTGCTGCAGGTAGTCGTAGCTACTGAAGAAGGCCAGGTAGTTGCCGGGGCGTTCCGCAAATTGCCGGGCCATCAATTCGGCGATAGGGCCGAGCGAGGCGCCGCGATGCTGGTAGCGCGTGGAAACGTTGGCGGCGACCCGTACCTGAAGCTGATCGGCGCGAAAGGGCGAGTCCACTTCCAGCCAGGGCGTGTTGTGTGCCAGGCCCAGCAGGTCGCTGTAGTAATGGCTCGGATTGAGGGTGGCGGAGAACAGCACCGTGGAGCGGCTGGCGGCAAAGCGCGGGGCGAGGAAGGGGGCTGGCACCAGGTTGCGCAGGCACAGGCGCGACAGGCTGCCGCCCGCCTTGCCGGGGCGTTTGCTGATGTCGAACAGCGAATGGCTGTCGAACTGCTCGGCCATGCGGCCGAACTGCATGGCTTCGAAGTAGAAGTCCTGAAGTCGGGCGTCCGTGGCGGTGGGGTTGTCGGTGAGGTAGTCGGTGATGGCCACGACCGCCCCCTGCAGAGCGTTCAACAGCTTCTGTGGCGGGGCGTCACAGGCGCGGTAGTCCTCGACCTGCTGCTTGTTCAGCTCGCCCCAGGCACGATTGACCCGCTCCAGGGGCTTCTTCAGCACCGTTGGCACAGCCTTGCGCAGGGCCTTGAGGCTGAGCTGGTCGAGTTCGGCCGAGTACATCCGGCGGGCTCGTTCCACCAGGTTGTGGGCTTCGTCCACCAGCACCGCCACGCGCCACTGGTTGGCGTTGGCCAGGCTGTGGAGCAGGGCGCTGGAGTCGAAGTAGTAGTTGTAGTCGCCCACCACCACGTCACTCCAGCGAGCCATTTCCTGGGCCAGGTAATACGGGCAGACCTGATGGGCGAGGGCCACGGCGCGAATGGCTTCGCGATCCAGCCAGCGGCGTTCCGCTGCTTCCCAGCGGGCGGCCGGCAGGCGTTCGTAGAAGCCCCGGGCCAGCGGGCAGGACTCGCCGTGGCAGGCGTTTTCCGGGTGCTCGCAGGCCTTGTCGCGGGCCACCAGTTCGAGCACGCGCAGCGGCTCTGCCCGGGTCTGCGCCAGCGCATCCAGGGCCAGTTGCCGACCGGGTGTTTTCGCGGCGAGGAAGAAGACCTTATCCAGCCCCTGGCGCGGCACGGCCTTGAGCAGCGGGAACAGTGTGCCCAGGGTTTTGCCGATGCCGGTGGGCGCCTGGGCCATCAGGCAGCAGCCGGTGCTGACGGCCTTGTACACCGCTTCGGCGAGCTGGCGTTGGCCCTGGCGGAATTCTGCGTGGGGGAAACCAAGGGCTTCGAGGGCGGTGTTGCGCGCACTGGCGTGGGCGAGTTCCTGTTCGGCCCAGGCGATGAAGCGCGTGCACTGTTCTTCGAAGAAGCGGCGCAAGTCTTCTGCGCGATGACGCTCGATGAGCAGGGTTTCTTTCTGACTGCCGATGTCGAGATACACCAGCGCCAGTTCGATTTCCGTCAGCTCCTCCTGCTGACAGAGCAGCCAGCCATAGACCTTCACCTGGGCCCAGTGCAATTGCCGGTGATTGTCCGGCATGCGCTGGAGGTCGCCACGGTAGGTCTTCACCTCTTCCAGGCGGTTTTGCGCCGGGTCGTAGCCGTCGGCGCGGCCGCGTACCCGCAACGGCCCGTACTCGCCGCTCAGGACCACTTCCGTCTGGTAGCCCTCGCCGCGGCGGGCGGCGACCAGGGCGTGGCCGGCGATGCCTTCCTGGGCGGTGGGCGCCGGGGTGAAGCGCAGATCGAGGTCGCCACACTTGGCGGTGAACTCGCAGAGCGCACGCACGGCGACGCTGTAGCCCATGTCAGGCGTCCGCCCACTGCACGTAGCAGACTTCCACGGGAATCCCGTGCCGGGCGCAGAACTCCAGCCAGCGCAACTGGTTGTCCTGCAGACGGTCGCCGGGGCCCTTCACTTCGATCAGGCGATAACGCCGTTCTTGCGGCCAGAACTGGATCAGGTCCGGCAGGCCGGCGCGATTGGCCTTGATGTCCGCGAGGATGCGCTGGAAGCAGGCTTTCAACTGCGCTGCCGGCAGGCAGGTCAGGGCACGTTCGAGCAGGGTTTCGTCCAGGTTGCCCCAATAGACGAAGGGCGATAGCAGTCCCTGCTTGGTGGCGTAGGTGCGGCGGATGCTGGCCTGGTAGGCGTCACTGTCCAGTTGCGCCAGACAGGCGTCGAACAGTTCGGCGCGGCGGGCATGGAAGTCGGGGCTGAGCAGGTCTGCCGGGCCATTGTGGAACGGGTGGAAGAAGGCACCGGGGAGCGCAGCGAAAATGGCGTCCCAGCAGAGCAGGCCGAACAGCGAATTGAGCAGGGTGTTCTCCACGTAGTGCACGGGCGCGCCGTCTTCGTGGAAATGCAGCAGCACGGCGTGCTCCACCGAGAGTGGTTCGGGCGGCTGCGGCAAGACCAGGTCGATGCGCTGTACCGGGGCCTTGCCGGCAGGCGGCTCCTTGGGCAGGCCCAGCTTGCGTCGCAGGCGCGGCAGGATACGGCCGAGGTGCTGCTCTTCCTCTTCGCTTTCGGGCTCTGCGCAGGCGCGTTGCGCCAGCTCGAAGGCCTCAGCGTGGGCGTCCAGTCGCTCCAGTACGCGGATGCGCCGTACCCGCGCGCCCGGGTAATCGCACAGGCGGTACAGACCCAGGGCAGCTTCCAGCAGATCGCCGCGTTCGCAGTGCTGGCCGACCTGGAACAGCAACTTGCGCCGACGTGCATCCAGCCAGGGATTCGAGTGGGGCTCCAGCGGCAGTTCGGGGAGCAGCCGGTCCAGCGCTTCGCCGGCATCGAAGCGCTCCCGCCAGCGGTGCAGGTGCAGGTAGTAGTTGAGGTCGGCGCGCTCGCGGAAGCCTCGTGCCGAAGCGTCGATCTGCACTTTTTCGTACTGGTAGATGCCGAGGTCGGCGAGGACGAATTCGGACCAGTCCTGGTAGAGATTGCCGAAGAACATCAGGCGCAAGCGGTCGCAGACATCCATCAGGCCGAGCGCGTACACGCAGTCGCTGCTGGCCGGGTACCAGGCAGCGAAGTTACGGGGTTCGCCGTGTTCGCTCATCAGGGCTTCCAGCCGCTCCGCCTTGCGTCCCGCTGCCTTGCCGAAGCAGGCATCCACTTCGCCAAGGGTGAGCAGGCCGAAGAGCTGGGGCAGTTCGAGTTCCGGCGTGTCATCCACCCAGCCCAGGGCCACCAGAGGTTCTGCCGCAGCAGGGGTATCGCCTATTTCCGCGTAGTTCAGCTTGCTGGCGCGAAATAGCGTGCCCTTGCGCATCACCATGCGCACCAGCAGTGCCTGGGAGGCGCGGGGCAGGGCGCGGAAGTCCTGGATGAACGCCTGCTCCTCGGCATCCAGCAGGTCGCTGTAGCGTTCGTGAATCCAGTCCAGCAGGGTGTGGAAGTTGTTCAGGTAATAGAAGGGGTCTTCGAGGGCTGCGGGCATGGGGCGGGCGGATTGGGCTTTTACTGTGGATTTATACAGATATCAGGCGCGGCCGGGCAGCGGCAAATGGATTTCGATCAATGGGCCAGGCGGGCGCAACCGGTCGAACCCGCCCGTTCCAAGGGTTTCGGGCCATCAAATATGTCGTGCCTGACGCTAAAAAACCTATATCCGAAGCCTTGTGCCGCGTGGGCCGTGGCGTTTTCCGCGCGTGCAGCTTTTTCCTAGCCAGCGACTACAAAAATCATAATTTCGCGAATCCCTGCCTCTGAACAGAATGCGGCCAACCCCAACAGTTATCTGCATCAGCAGAACAACAAGGATCCGAGTCAGAGGAGGCAACCATGACCGACCTGAACCAAGCCGCCTTTCAAAAGCACACGGGCGTGATGATTGATCAAATGGAAATCGACACGCTTGTTGTCGGTGCCGGCCAGGCAGGCGTGGCCATGAGTGAGCACCTGAGCAAGCTCGGCGTGCCCCACCTGGTTCTCGAGCGCAACCGCATTGCCGAAGCCTGGCGCACCGGGCGTTGGGATTCGCTGGTCGCCAATGGCCCGGCCTGGCATGACCGCTTCCCGGGCCTTGAATTCGAAGGCCTGGACCCCGACGCCTTTGCTCCGAAGGATCAGGTTGCTGCGTACTTCGAGGCCTATGCCAAGAAGTTCGACGCCCCCATCCGTACCGGGGTGGAGGTGAAGCGGGTAGTGCGCAATACCGACCGTCCGGGCTTCACCATCGAAACCTCCGAAGGCGTGATCCAGGCCCGCCGCGTGGTATCTGCCACCGGCCCCTTCCAGCGTCCGGTGATTCCACCGATCGCCCCCAAGGATGATCGGCTCCTGCAGATCCACTCCGCCCAATACCGCAACCCGGAGCAGATGCCCGAGGGTGCTGTCCTGGTGGTGGGCGCGGGTTCGTCGGGGGTGCAGATCGCCGATGAACTGATGCGCGCCGGTCGCAAGGTTTACCTGTCGGTCGGGCCGCATGATCGTCCTCCGCGTGCCTATCGCAACCGTGATTTCTGCTGGTGGCTGGGCGTTCTCGGCGAGTGGGATGCCGAGGCCGCCAAGCCGGGCAAGGAGCACGTCACCATCGCGGTGAGCGGTGCCCGCGGCGGCAAGACAGTCGACTTCCGCGAGCTGGCCCAGCAGGGCATGACGCTGGTCGGCCTGACGAAGTCCTTCAACGACGGTGTGGTGACCTTCCAGGCCGATCTGGCGGAGAACCTCGCTCGTGGCGATGAGAACTACCTGTCGCTGCTCGATGCCGCGGATGCCTACATCGCCCGCAATGGTCTCGACCTGCCGGAAGAACCCGAAGCGCGCAGGACCTTCCCGGAACCGGATTGCGTGATCAATCCGATTCTCGAACTCGACCTCGCCGAGGCTGGCGTCACTTCGATCATCTGGGCCACCGGCTACTCCGTGGATTTCAGCTGGCTGCAGGTCAATGCCTTCGACGCGAACGGCAAGCCGAAGCATCAGCGCGGCGTGTCCAGCGAACCCGGCGTGTATTTCCTCGGATTGCCCTGGCTGTCGCGTCGCGGCTCCACCTTCATCTGGGGCGTCTGGCACGACGCCAAGCACATCGCCGACCACATCGCCACGCAGCGCAAGTACCTCGCCTACCGCGACGCTGCGCAGCGCCGGGCCGAGGACTGATCGGAAGATCAGTCCCGTTCCCCCTGATTCGCCCGTTCAACCTTCTGTTTACAGGAAGCCAGTAGATGCCTACCCATACCCGCATCCGCATGTTCAACACCAAAGACACCTACCCGAACCAGACCCTGAACAATGACCTGTGCCAGGCCGTGCGCGCCGGCAACACCGTCTACGTTCGCGGCCAGGTCGGCACCGACTTCGAGGGGCGCCTGGTGGGCCTTGGCGATCCGCGTGCCCAGGCCGAGCAGGCGATGAAGAACGTCAAGCAGCTGCTGGAAGAGGCCGGCAGTGACCTGTCCCACATCGTCAAGACCACCACTTACCTGATCGACCCGCGCTACCGCGAGCCCGTCTACCAGGAAGTCGGCAAATGGCTGAAGGGCGTATTCCCCATCTCCACCGGGCTGGTGGTGTCGGCCCTGGGCCAGCCCCAGTGGCTGATGGAAATCGACGTCATCGCGGTGATCCCGGACGACTGGCAGCCGGCGCAGGCATAAGGAGCAGGACCATGACGTTCTCCATCATCGGCCGCTGCCCTGAAACCGGGCAGCTCGGCATCGCCATCAGTTCTTCCAGCATCGCCGTTGGCGCCCGTTGCCCCTGGGTACGTGCCGGAGTCGGCGCGGTCGCGACCCAGAACGTCACCCTGCCGGCCCTGGGGCCGCAGATCCTCGACCTGCTCGACTCGCAGCATCTGGAACCGGCGGCTGCCCTCGATCGGGCACTGAGCACCAACGGCTGGAGCCAATACCGGCAGGTGAGCGTGATCGACGCCCAGGGCCGTACCGCGCTGTTCAGCGGCAGCGAGGCACTGGGGGTGCACAATGCGGTGGCGGGCGAGCAGTGCGTTGCCGCCGGGAACCTGCTGTCCAGCACCCGGGTGATCGAGGCCATGGTGCAGGCCTTTGAAGAAACGCCGGGTGTACTGGCCGACCGCCTGCTGGCGGCCATGCATGCCGCGATGGCCGCCGGTGGTGAAGCCGGTCCGGTGCATTCGGCGGCGTTGAAGGTGGTAGGGGACTTCACCTGGCCGATCATCGACCTGCGCGTGGACTGGGCGGATGAGGAACCCATCGGGCAGCTGGATGCCCTCTGGCAGGCCTATCGGCCGCAGATGCAGGACTACCTGACCCGGGCGCTGAACCCGACCGCCGCGCCCAGTTACGGGGTGCCGGGCGATGAGTGAGTTGTCCAGCCGCGAGCTGCTCGAGCGGCTGATCGGCTTTGCCACGGTGAGCCGTGACTCCAACCTCGAGCTCATCGCGTTCATCCGGGACTACCTGGCCGGGCTTGGGGTGGAGTGCGAGCTCTTTCATAACCAGGAACGCACCAAGGCCAATCTGTTCGCCACCATCGGTCCGCGTGACCGGGGTGGCGTCGTGCTGTCCGGCCATACGGATGTGGTGCCGGTGGATGGGCAGCCCTGGTCGGTGGAGCCCTTCCGGCTGACGGAGAGGGAAGGGCGGCTGTACGGGCGCGGTACGGCGGATATGAAGGGCTTTATCGCATCGGTCCTGGCCGCGGTGCCGGTCTTTCTGGAGAGACCGTTGACGCTTCCGGTTCATCTGGCTTTCTCCTATGACGAGGAGGTGGGCTGCCTCGGTGTGCGGCCCATGCTGGCGGAATTGGAGCGACGGCCCCACAAGCCGCGACTGTGCCTGATCGGCGAGCCTACCGAGCTGAAACCGGTGCTCGGCCACAAGGGCAAGCTGGCGATGCGCTGCCAGGTCCGGGGTGCCGCCTGCCATTCCGCCTATGCGCCCTATGGTGTCAATGCCATCGAGTACGCCGCGCGGCTGATCGGCAAGCTGGGGGATATCGGTGCGGAACTGGCGCGGCCCGAGCGTCATGACGAGCGATTCGACCCGCCGTTCTCGACGGTCCAGACCGGGACCATCAAGGGCGGGCGTGCCCTGAACATCGTGCCGGCGGAGTGCGAGTTCGATTTCGAGGTGCGTGCGCTGCCAGACTTCGATGCCCGGCAGGTTGTCGATGAACTGCAAGCCTACGCGGAGACCGAACTGGCGCCGCGGATGCGCGCGGTGCAGCCGGAAACGGGGATTAGCCTGAAACCGTTGAGCGCCTATCCGGGGCTGGCCACTTCGCCGGACAGCGAGGCGGCGCGGCTGCTGGCGCTGCTCAGCGGCTCGACAGAGTTCGGCACCGTGGCCTTCGGTACCGAGGGTGGCTTGTTCGAACAAGCGGGTATTCCCACTGTCATATGCGGTCCGGGCAGCATGGATCAGGGACACAAGCCGGACGAATTCATCAGCTGCGAACAACTGGCCGACTGCGATGCGATGTTGCGCCGTTTGGCGCTTCATCTGCAGGGCGAAGGCGGTTAAGCGTAGACTGCCGACCATTCTGGAGCGGGGCTGGATGCGCGATTGACGGGCGTCTACCCCGTTGCTACCATTCCAGCCCTTATATTGGCTCGATCCCTCCGTCCGGAGGTTGAAAACGCCAATGTCAACACCGAGATTCGCGTCACTTTTCGCATTTGTGGGATGCGGCGCAACCGGGGTGGCGCAGGATACCAGCTTCGATCCTCGTCGCTTCTATTGATGACTTGACCGCATTGGCTGGAGTGCGGAATAGGGCCTTTCCTGGCCTTTGACTACAGGTATGAACATGAGCGAAAGCTTTGCAGAACTTTTTGAAGAAAGCCTGAAATCCCTCGACATGCAGCCGGGTGCCATCATCACCGGCATCGTGGTCGACATCGATGGTGACTGGGTCACCGTCCATGCGGGCCTGAAATCCGAGGGCGTCATCCCGGTCGAGCAGTTCTTCAACGAACAAGGCGAACTGACCATCAAGGTGGGTGACGAGGTCCACGTTGCGCTTGACGCAGTGGAAGACGGCTTCGGTGAAACCAAGCTGTCCCGCGAGAAAGCCAAGCGTGCCGAGTCCTGGCTGGTTCTGGAAGCCGCCTTCAACGCCGAAGAAGTGGTCAAGGGCGTTATCAATGGCAAGGTCAAGGGCGGTTTCACCGTCGACGTCAGCGGCATCCGCGCGTTCCTGCCGGGCTCCCTGGTCGACGTGCGTCCCGTACGCGACACCACCCACCTGGAAGGCAAGGAACTCGAGTTCAAGGTCATCAAGCTGGATCAGAAGCGCAACAACGTTGTCGTTTCCCGTCGCAGTGTCCTGGAAGCCGAGAACAGCGCCGAGCGCGAAGCCCTGCTGGAATCCCTGCAGGAAGGCCAGCAGGTCAAAGGTATCGTCAAGAACCTCACTGACTACGGTGCGTTCGTTGACCTGGGCGGCGTAGACGGCCTGCTGCACATCACCGACATGGCCTGGAAGCGCATCAAGCATCCGTCCGAGATCGTCAACGTTGGTGACGAGATCGACGTGAAGGTCCTGAAGTTCGACCGCGAGCGCAACCGCGTATCCCTGGGTCTGAAGCAACTGGGCGAAGACCCGTGGGTTGCCATCAAGGCTCGTTACCCGGAGGGCACCCGCGTGACCGCCCGTGTAACCAACCTCACCGACTACGGCTGCTTCGCCGAGCTGGAAGAGGGCGTGGAAGGCCTGGTACACGTTTCCGAAATGGACTGGACCAACAAGAACATCCATCCGTCGAAAGTCGTTCAGGTTGGCGACGAAGTGGAAGTTCAGGTTCTGGACATCGACGAAGAGCGTCGTCGTATCTCCCTGGGCATCAAGCAGTGCAAGTCCAACCCGTGGGAAGACTTCTCCAGCCGCTTCAACAAGGGCGACAAGATCTCCGGCACCATCAAGTCGATTACCGATTTCGGTATCTTCATCGGCCTGGAAGGTGGTATCGACGGTCTGGTTCACCTGTCCGACATCTCCTGGAACGAAGTTGGCGAAGAAGCCGTACGCCGCTTCAAGAAGGGCGACGAGCTGGAAACCGTCATCCTCTCCGTTGATCCGGAGCGTGAGCGCATCTCCCTGGGCATCAAGCAACTGGAAGACGATCCGTTCTCCAGCTATGCCTCCCTGCACGAGAAGGGCAGCATCGTTCGCGGCACCGTGAAAGAAGTTGACGCCAAGGGCGCTGTAATCAGCCTCGGCGGCGAGATCGAAGGTGTTCTGAAGGCTTCCGAAATCAGCCGTGACCGTGTTGAAGACGCGCGCAACGTGCTGAAGGAAGGCGAAGAAGTCGAAGCCAAGATCATCAGCATCGACCGCAAGAGCCGCGTAATCAGCCTCTCCATCAAGTCCAAGGACGTTGATGACGAGAAGGACGCCATGAAGGAACTGCGCAAGCAGGAAGTCGAGTCCACCGGCCCGACCACCATTGGTGACCTGATCCGTGCTCAGATGGAGAACCAGGGCTAATCACCCTGCTCCATCAGCAGAAAGGGCGGCCTAGGCCGCCCTTTTTGTTGTCTGCGATTTCCCTTCCGGCGTTTGGGCTGTTCAAAGCCTCTCTGGCGTGCTAAAACCTCAATGAGCTGATCTAGCCGCTTGAATTAGAAGGGAAAACCATGACCAAGTCGGAATTGATCGAACGAATTGTTACTCATCAGGGCCAGCTGTCGTCGAAGGACGTAGAGCTTGCCATCAAAACCATGCTTGAGCAGATGTCCCAAGCATTGGCGACGGGGGACCGTATCGAGATTCGTGGGTTTGGTAGTTTTTCCCTTCACTTCCGCGCGCCACGTGTCGGACGAAACCCCAAGACCGGGGAGTCCGTGCGGTTGGATGGCAAGTTCGTTCCGCACTTCAAGCCGGGCAAGGAGTTGCGGGATCGGGTCAATGAATGACTCCGGCTCGGATAGAGAGTGCTCTGGATGACGCTTTCTAGTCGTTTGTGAGCCAGCCTTGCGTTTGTTCGGAAATAGTCTCCTCTCCCTGTTAGTTGATAAGTTGGATATAAATCAATCCATGCTGGATGACAGCGTGGATTTTTTGTTCCAACCTGATCATCATTTTCCTGAGACTAGGATCCCACGTCACAGCCTCTGCATCTCTGTTCGCGTGCGTAGATTCCTACCCGAAACAGTCCATGATTACGCCTTAAAAGGGGAAATTGTTGACTGGTTTCATCATCAGTGCCGAATTGAGCCCTCCAGCCCTAGGCATTAGTTTGGTTTGGGCGGTTTATGGAGTACCGCCCTTTCCTTTACTGATGACAAGGAGTGTTCATGATGTTTCGCGTTCGAATTGCCTCGTTGCTTCTGGTGCTGTGTTCGCTGTGCTTCGGCTACTCCCAGGTTGCTGTCGCAGCGAAGAGCGATGCAGCGACGGCAGTCGCAAGTGCTTCCGTCGACGCCGGTAAACTGAACATCAACACGGCAGATGAGGCTGCGCTGCAGGAGCGGATGGTCGGTATTGGTGCGACGAAGGCCCGCGCGATCGTGCAGTATCGCGAGGAAAACGGACCATTCTCCTCGGTGGACGACTTGCTCGAAGTCAAGGGCATTGGCGTCAAGACGCTTGAGAAGAGTCGCGACATGCTGACAGCTGAGTGAGCAGCAGGTAATGCCAAGAAAGCCGCCTCAAGGGCGGCTTTTTTGCGTATGGAAAACCGGGAATCCGCAGGGGAAACATCGGTTGGCGCAGGGCGAAGCGAACTGGTAAGTCGTGGCCCGGATGAAATAGGGGGGCGGTGGGGCTTTCCCCGGATTTCATCCAGGCTACGGAACTCGGATGCAAAGAAGCAGCCCTTGGCATGTTCCGGGGGCATTTAATTTGGCTCCGCGACCTGGACTCGACGGTGCCAGCCGAACGCGCTTCAGCGCGGCCCCGAAGGGGTGAGGGACGTAGGACCGAATAACCTGGGACGTAGTCCCTGGTGAGAGTCCGGCCCACAAAGAAAAAGCCCCCGGCATGTGCCGAGGGCTTTGAATTTGGCTCCGCGACCTGGACTCGAACCAGGGACCCAATGATTAACAGTCATTTGCTCTACCGACTGAGCTATCGCGGATCGGATGCGACGTATCTTACTGATAAGAAAGGAGAAGTCAAGCGTTTGCCTGAGCTTCTCCCAAATTTTTTCAAAGGACCTGGGTGATGGCGCGGGTCACGCTTTCCAGGTTGCTGTTGTTCAGCGCGGCAACGCAGATGCGGCCGGTGCTGACAGCGTAGATGCCGAACTCGTTCTTCAGGCGTTCAACCTGCTCGGCGGTGAGGCCGGAGTAGGAGAACATGCCGCGCTGGCGAGCTACGAAGCTGAAGTCGCGCTTGGCGCCCTGGGCGGCCAGTTGCTCGACCATGGCCAGGCGCATGCTGTGGATGCGGGTGCGCATTTCGCCAAGTTCCGCTTCCCACATTGCACGCAGTTCCGGGCTGTTCAGCACCGAGGCCACCACGGTAGCGCCGTGGGTCGGCGGGTTGGAGTAGTTGGTGCGGATCACGCGCTTGACCTGGGACAGCACACGGCCGGCTTCTTCCTTCGAGCTGGTCACCACGGACAGGGCGCCAACACGCTCACCGTACAGGGAGAACGACTTGGAGAAGGAGCTGGATACGAAGAACTGCAGGCCGGACTCGGCGAACAGGCGCACTGCGAAGGCGTCTTCATCGATGCCGGAGCCGAAGCCCTGGTAGGCGATATCGAGGAACGGCACGTGCTCGCGCTCGCGCAGGACTTCCAGAACGGCTTTCCAGTCGTCCAGTTCCAGGTCCACGCCGGTAGGGTTGTGGCAGCAGGCGTGCAGGACCACGATGGAACGGGCGGGCAGGGCCTTGAGGTCTTCGAGCAGGCCGGCACGATTCACGCCATTGGTGGCGGCATCGTAGTAACGGTAGTTCTGCACCGGGAAGCCGGCGGATTCGAACAGGGCGCGGTGGTTTTCCCAGCTCGGGTCGCTGATGGCGACCACAGCGTTGGGCAGCAGGCGCTTGAGGAAATCGGCGCCGGTCTTCAGTGCACCGGTGCCACCTACGGCCTGGGTGGTTACCACGCGGCCCTGGGCCAGCAGTTCGGAATCGGCACCGAACAGCAGCTTCTGCACGGCCTGGTCGTAGGCGGCGATGCCTTCGATCGGCAGGTAGCCGCGCGGGGCGTGCGCTTCGATGCGGGCCTTTTCCGCTTCGGCTACAGCGCGCAGGAGCGGGATGCGGCCCTGCTCGTTGTAGTAAACACCCACGCCCAGGTTGACCTTGGTGGCACGGGTATCGGCGTTGAACGCTTCGTTAAGACCCAGGATGGGGTCGCGCGGAGCCATTTCGACGGCAGAAAACAGACTCATGATGCGGCAGCTCGGAGGAGGAAGGTGAGGATGGGACGCAACCCCGAACGATGTGCGCTAGGGGTTGCGCAATCGGGCCGGTATTATAGCGACCCAGACAGCTTGCGGCGACATCGCGCGCGAGCTTTCCACCAGGTATGACGCCAGTCCTGCGCAGGTGTCACATCCAAAGTCGAGGTCAGCATGTCGGAGTTCCAGCTTGTCACCCGCTTCGAGCCCGCCGGCGACCAGCCGGAGGCCATTCGCCAGATGGTGGAAGGACTGGAAGCCGGCCTTTCGCACCAGACCCTGCTGGGTGTGACGGGGTCGGGGAAGACCTTCAGCATTGCGAACGTCATTTCCCAGGTTCAGCGGCCCACGCTGGTCCTGGCGCCCAACAAGACATTGGCTGCCCAGTTGTACGGCGAGTTCCGAGCCTTCTTTCCGAACAATGCCGTCGAGTATTTCGTTTCCTACTACGACTACTACCAGCCGGAAGCCTACGTCCCATCCTCCGACACCTACATCGAGAAGGACGCTTCGATCAACGACCACATCGAGCAGATGCGCCTGTCGGCGACCAAGGCCCTGCTGGAACGGCCCGATGCCATCATCGTCGCCACCGTTTCCTCCATCTACGGCCTTGGGGATCCGGCGTCCTACCTGAAGATGGTGCTGCATATCGACCGCGGCGACCGTATCGACCAGCGCACCTTGTTGCGGCGCCTGGCTGAGTTGCAATACACCCGCAATGACATGGACTTCGCCCGCGCCACCTTCCGGGTTCGCGGCGATGTCATCGATATCTTTCCGGCGGAATCGGACCTGGAAGCCATTCGCGTCGAATTGTTCGATGACGAGGTGGAAAGCCTGGCGGCGTTCGATCCGCTGACCGGCGAAGTGATTCGCAAGCTGCCGCGTTTCACCTTCTACCCGAAGAGCCACTACGTGACGCCCCGCGAGGTTCTGCTGGAGGCGGTGGATCAGATCAAGGAAGAGCTGAAGGAGCGCCTGGAACAACTGCGCTCGGCGAACAAGCTGGTGGAGGCGCAGCGCCTTGAGCAGCGCACCCGTTTCGACCTGGAGATGATCCTCGAACTGGGCTACTGCAACGGCATCGAGAACTATTCCCGCTATCTGTCCGGTCGTGCGCCAGGCGAGGCACCGCCGACGCTTTACGATTACCTGCCAGCCAATGCCTTGCTGGTCATCGACGAATCCCACGTCACCGTTCCCCAGGTCGGGGCCATGTTCAAAGGGGACCGTTCGCGCAAGGAAACCCTGGTGGAGTACGGCTTCCGACTGCCCTCTGCGCTGGACAACCGCCCGTTGCGTTTTGACGAATGGGAGGCCATCAGCCCTCAGACCATCTTCGTGTCGGCAACGCCCGGCCCATACGAAGCCGAGCACGCTGGCCGGGTGATCGAGCAGGTGGTGCGGCCCACCGGCCTGGTGGACCCGGAAGTCGAAGTGCGCCCGGCCACGACCCAGGTCGATGACCTGCTCTCGGAAATCCGCAAGCGCGTGGCCGTCGAAGAGCGGGTGCTGGTCACCACCCTGACCAAGCGCATGGCCGAGGATCTCACCGATTACCTGGCCGATCACGACGTCAGGGTGCGTTACCTGCACTCGGATATTGATACCGTCGAGCGCGTGGAGATCATTCGTGACCTGCGTATCGGCACCTTCGACGTGCTGGTGGGCATCAACCTGCTGCGCGAAGGCCTGGACATGCCGGAAGTGTCGCTGGTCGCCATTCTGGACGCCGACAAGGAAGGCTTCCTGCGTTCCGAGCGCTCGCTGATCCAGACCATTGGCCGTGCAGCGCGAAACCTGAACGGCAAGGCGATCCTCTACGCCGATAACGTCACCGGCTCCATGCAGCGTGCCCTGGGTGAGACCGAGCGGCGGCGCAACAAGCAGATTGCGTTCAACCAGGCCCATGGCATCGTGCCGAAGGGCGTGAAGAAGGACATCCAGGACATCCTCGAGGGCGCCACCGTGCCCGGCTCGCGCAGCAACAAACGCAAGGCCATGGCCAAGGCTGCCGAGGAGAGTGCCCGTTACGAGGCCGAGCTGCGTTCGCCCAGCGAGATCACCAAGCGCATTCGCCAGATGGAGGAGAAGATGTTCCAGCTGGCTCGCGACCTGGAGTTCGAAGCCGCGGCGCAGCTGCGCGACGAGATCCAGAAGCTGCGCGAGCGGCTGATAAACCTCTAGGAGAAAGGCGCCCAAGGGCGCCTTTTTCATGGGGCCTCAGCGTCGGCCGAAGATGATCATGACCACCCCTGCAAGGGTCGCCAGGCAGGCCAGCTGGGCTGTGACTTCCAGCCGCTCACCGAGGATCAGGAACCCCAGCAGCAGTGCTACGACAGGGTTCACGAAGGCGAAAGTGGACACCAGGCTCGGCTTCACTTCCCGCAGCAGCCAGAAGTACGCGGGATAGACGCCCAGGCTGACGGGAATCACCAGGTAAGCCATCCACAGCCAGGCGTCCAGGCTTACGTTGGCCAGCTCAACGCCGCTCCAGTCGCCCCGCCAGAGGCCGAAGATGGCCAGGACCAGGGTGCCGGTCAGCATCTGCAGGCTGAGCCCCATCCAGCTGGAGCGGAAGGGTGGGCGCTGGCGCAGCAGCCAGGCGCCGATCGCCCAGAGCAGGGTGGCCAGCACGACCAGGCCGCCGGCGAACCACTGCTCGAATCCGGCGTTGCTGCCAAGGCCGTTGCCCATCAGCATCACGATGCCGCCGCTGGCCAGGGCCAGGCCGCAGAGGACCCACAGCGGCGGGCGGCGATCCAGTAGCCATTCCAGGGCGACACTCCAGAGGGGCAGGGTGGTGTAGAGCATCGCCAGCATGCCGGTCGGCAGGAACTGGTTAGCGTAGATCAGCGCTCCCTGTCCCATGGCAATCAGCATTACACCGCCGATCAGCGCGCCACCCAGGTCACTGCGCTGGACCTGCGCCTTGCCGCTGGCCAGCACCCAGCCCAGGGCCAGGGTGCCGGCGAACAGGAAACGCAGGGTGGCGATGACGAAGGGTGGCAGTTCGCGGAGGAGGAAATGGTTGGCCAGGTAGGTGGTGCCCCAGCCGATGTAAATCATGGCGAAAGCACCGATCAGCAGAAGGGTGCGGCGGGTCGAAGCGTGGGAGGACATGTACAGCCTGAAACGAATCGCGCCGGTGATCGGCGCGGGATTAGTGGGCGGCGGCGCTGGCCTCGCCAGGGGAGCCGGCGGGCAGGGCGCGGGTGAGCAGCACGGCGAGCATGCTGACGCCGAGGGCGATGCCGATGAAATGGAAGGCGTCATTGTAGGCCATGATGCTGGCCTGCTGGTGCGCGATCTCGCTGAGCTTGCCGAGGGCCGCCTGCTCGCTGCCGAGTTTCTCGGTCAGCAGGGCCAGGCGTTCGGCTACCTGCGGATTGCTCGGGACCAGGGATTCGCGCAGGTAGTCGAAGTAGACCTTGGCCCGTGCATCCAGCAGGGTGGCGAGCAGGGCGATGCCGATGGCGCCGCCGAGGTTGCGCAGGATGTTGAACAGGCTGGAGGCCGAGCCCGCATCCTGGGGCTGGATGTAGGCGGTGGCGATCAGCGACACCGTCACCATCACCAGCGGCTGGCCGAGGGCGCGGATGATCTGGATCTGGTTGAACTGCGGACCGGCGAAGTCCGGGTTGAGTATGCCGGAGGCAAAGCTGGCGTAGCCGAACAGGCCGAAGCCCAGCGCACAGAGGAACTTGGGCGGAACCACCTTCATCAGCTTGGGTACCAGTGGAATCAGGAACAGCTGCGGAACGCCCATCCACATGATCACTTCGCCGATCTGCAGCGCGTTGTAGCCCTGGATCTGCGCCAGGTACAGCGGCAGCACATAGATGGAGCCGTACAGGCCCATGCCCAGGCCAATGCTGGAAATGCTCGACAGGCCGAAGTTGCGGTTCTTCAGGATGCCCAGGTTGATCAGCGGGTTAGGGCGCGACACCTGGAGGATGACGAACAGGATCAGGCTCACCAGGGCGACGCTGCCCAGGCCGACGATCAGCTGCGACTCCAGCCAGTCCTTGCGATGGCCTTCCTCGAGGAACACCTGCAGGCAGCCCAGCCCGAGGCCGAGGGTAACGATGCCGGCGTAGTCGGTGCGCTTCAACAGCTCCCAGTGCGGGGCTTTCTTTTCCAGGCCGTACATCAGGCCGGCAATCATCAGCAGGCCCGGCGGCACGTTGATGTAGAAGATGTATTCCCAGCCGAAGCTTTCCGTCAGCCAGCCGCCCAGGGTCGGACCGATGGACGGGGCGAAGGTGGCGGTGATGGCGAACAGTGCCATGCCCTTGGCGCGATGGTGTTCCGGCAGCTTGATCAGGGTGAGGGTGAAGGCCAGCGGGATCAGCGCACCACCGGTGAAGCCCTGCATGGCGCGGAACACGATCATGCTCTCCAGGCTCCAGGCCAGGGAGCAGAGCAGCGAGGAGATCAGGAAACCTACGGACACCCAGACGGCCAGGCGCCGCGCGGAGAGCAGCTGCACCAGCCAGGCGGTGAGGGGAATCATGATGATTTCCGCCACCAGATAGGAGGTGGAAATCCACGAGCCTTCTTCCAGGGTGGCGGAGAGCGCCCCCTGGATGTCCTTGAGCGAAGAGTTGGTGATCTGGATGTCGAGGACCGCCATGAAGGCGCCAAGCATGGCGCTCATCACCGCGATCCAGTCGCGCCGGGTGGGTTCGCCCGTCGGGCGAACCAGTGCATCAGCCGGCATGGTTCTCGGCCTTCAGGTGCACCTTGACCAGAACGGACATGCCGGGGCGGATACGGCCCTTGAGCGGGTTGTCGGCGGCGAAGGTCAGCTTCACCGGAATGCGCTGCACCACTTTGGTGAAGTTGCCGGTGGCGTTGTCTGGCGGCAGCAGGCTGAACTGTGCGCCGGACGCCGCGAACAGGCTGTCCACGCGGGCTTCGATCGGGGTGTCGGGGAAACTGTCGAACACCAGTTCGGCGCTCTGGCCGGGCACCATGCGCTCAATCTGGGTTTCCTTGAAGTTGGCCTGGACCCAGATGTCGGAGTCCGGCACCAGGGACAGCAGGTGGGCGCCGACCTGGACGTACTGGCCATTGCGCGCGGCGCGCTGGCCGACGCGGCCGTCCACCGGGGAGCGGATCTCGGTGCGGCCGAGGTTGATTTCGGCCTGGGCCACTTCGGCGCGGGCGGTGGCGATCTGCGCTTCCAGGCGCTTGACCTCGGCATTCAGGGCATCGATCTGTTGGCGCTGGGCCTTGAGGTCGGCCTCGGCCTTGGCGACCTGGGAACGTGCCACGCGGGAGTCGGCGGCCAGGGTGGTGACCCGCTCTTCCGAGATATAGCCGGGCTTGCGTAGGGTCTGGGCGCGGGAGAGGTCGATCTCGGCGCGGCCAAGGGTCGCCTGGCTGGCTGACAGGTCGGCCTGGCTGGCGGCGATCAGGCTGGATTGCTGGGTCAGCTTGCTCTGCGCCTGGGCCAGTTCCGCCTCGCGGGTCGCAAGCTGGGCGCGGGCGCGCTCCAGGGCCAGCTTGAAGTCGTCGGCTTCCAGGCGTACCAGCAGGTCGCCCTTGTTCACTTGCTGGTTGTCGGTGACCAGGACTTCGTCGATCCGGGCGCCCAGCTGGCTGGAGATGCGAGTGATCTCACCCTGGACATAAGCGTTGTCGGTGGATTCGACGAAGCGGCCGATCAGCAGCCAGTGGGCGAAGAAACCGGCGATGACCACGGCCACCAGGGCGATGAAGATGAACAGGCGGCGTTGCAATTTGGCAGGCATATGAAAAACCGGGCTCGAAGTCTTTGCAGAATGTTGCGAATCTAGCAGTGTTCCGTCGTCGCAAATAGCCAGTACAATTCAGAAACTTTGTTGCTTATAGGGAACAATCATGGGGCTGGATGATGCGCTGATCTTCACCCGCGTGGTCGAGTGCCACAGCTTCACCCAGGCCGCGCAGAGCCTGGGCATGCAGAAATCCACCGTCAGCCGGCGCATCGCCCTGCTGGAAGAGCGGCTTGGCGTTCGCCTGCTCAATCGCACCACTCGCAAACTGCGCCTGACCGAAGTGGGGTTGGCCTATTACGAGCGCTGCCGGCAGATCATGCTGGACTTCGCCGAGGCCGAGCAGGCGGTGATGCAGTTGCAGCAGGAACCCTCCGGCCTGCTGCGGGTGACGGCGCCCATCGAGTTCGGCCAGTTGTTCCTCGGCAAGGTGCTGGGCAGTTTCATGCGCCAGTATCCGCAGATCACCGCCGAGGTGGAGATTACCTCGCGCAACGTCGATCCGCTCGAAGAAGGCGTGGATATCGCCATCATGATCGGCCAGCCCCAGGACTCCACCCTGATCGCCCGCAAGCTCTTCGAGAGCGCCCGGCGCCTGTGCGCCAGTCCGGCCTATCTGGCGGCCCACGGCACGCCGCGCACCGTCGAGGCGCTGGCCGGCCATCGTGCCGTTCTGTTGCCGCAGGATTCCCAGCGTTACTGGATGCTGCAGGGCGAAAGCGTGCCCTGCCAGCGCGTGCTTTATTGCAACAACATCACCTTCGCCCGGGAAGCGGTGCTGGCCGGCGCCGGTATCGCAGCGCTGCCGCTGATGTTCACCGAGCCCGCCGTGCAGCGGGGTGAGTTGATCGAGCTGTTGCCCGAGGCGCGTCTGCCCAGCGGCGAGATCTATGCTGTCTATCCGTCGAGACGCTTCCAGGCGATGAAGGTCAAGGCCTTCCTCGACTTCCTGATGCGCAGCCTGCCGGTGCAGGAAGGTCACTTGCTGGAGCCGGCGGCGGCCAGCCTGATAAGATCGCGCCTTTGATCGTCCCTCTGTTTCGAGAGCAATCCATGACCACCGTCCGTACCCGAATCGCGCCGTCGCCCACCGGCGACCCGCACGTGGGCACTGCCTACATTGCCCTGTTCAACCTGTGTTTCGCGCGCCAGCACGGCGGTCAGTTCATCCTGCGCATCGAAGACACCGACCAGCTGCGCTCCACCCGCGAGTCCGAGCAGCAGATCTTCGATGCCCTGCGCTGGCTCGGCATCGAGTGGGACGAAGGCCCGGATGTCGGCGGCCCGCATGGTCCCTATCGCCAGAGCGAGCGTGGCGAGATCTACAAGAAGTATTCCCAGGAACTGGTGGACAAGGGCCACGCCTTCCCCTGTTTCTGCACCGCCGAACGCCTCGACAAGCTGCGCGCCGAGCAGACCGAGCGCAAGGAAACCCCGCGCTACGACGGCCACTGCATGCACCTTTCCAGGGAGGAGGCCGACAAGCGTATCGCCGCTGGCGAACCCCATGTGGTGCGCATGAAGGTGCCGAGCGAAGGCGTCTGCGTGGTGCCGGACATGCTCCGTGGCGATGTGGAAATCCCGTGGGATCGCATGGATATGCAGGTCCTGATGAAGACCGACGGCCTGCCCACCTACTTCCTCGCCAACGTGGTGGACGACCATCTGATGGGCATCACCCACGTGCTGCGTGGCGAAGAGTGGCTGCCTTCGGCGCCCAAGCTGATCAAGCTCTACGAATACTTCGGCTGGGAGCAGCCCAAGCTCTGCTACATGCCGCTGCTGCGCAATCCAGACAAGAGCAAGCTGTCCAAGCGCAAGAACCCCACCTCCATCACCTTCTACGAGCGCATGGGTTTCCTCCCCGAGGCGATGCTCAACTATCTCGGCCGTATGGGCTGGTCGATGCCGGACGAGCGCGAGAAGTTCTCCCTGGCGGAGATGATCGAACACTTCGACCTGTCGCGTATCTCCCTGGGGGGGCCGATCTTCGATCTGGAAAAGCTGTCCTGGCTGAACGGCCAATGGATTCGCGAGCTGCCGGTGGAACGCTTCGCCGCCGAGGTGCAGAAGTGGGCGCTCAACCCCGAATACCTGATGCGCATCGCGCCGCATGTGCAGGGCAGGGTGGAGACCTTCAGCCAGATCGCCCCGCTGGCGGGCTTCTTCTTCTCCGGTGCGGTGCCGCTGGATGCCAAGCTGTTCGAGCACAAGAAGCTGAATCCGGATCAGGTTCGCCAGGTCATGCAGCTCGTGCTGTGGAAGCTGGAGTCCCTGCGTCAGTGGGAAAAGGACCGCATCACCGGCTGTATCCAGGCCGTGGCCGAGAGCCTGGAACTCAAGCTGCGTGATGTCATGCCGCTGATGTTCCCGGCCATCACCGGCCAGGCCAGTTCGGTCTCCGTGCTGGATGCGATGGAAATCCTTGGCGCCGACCTCAGCCGCTACCGGCTGCGCCAGGCCATCGAGCTGCTCGGTGGCGTGTCGAAGAAAGAGACCAAGGAGTGGGAGAAACTGCTCGCGGCCATCGCCTGATGGCCCTTCGGTCGGTGCGGGGAATGGCCCGTACCGGCCGAGGTCGGGTAAGTGTTTGTTCTTCCAGATAAAAAAGTTCGGCTTGTAGAAAAAATATTGTTGACAGCAGGAGGGGGCGCCCCTAATATGCGCCCCGTCCTCGCGACGGGGCTATAGCTCAGCTGGGAGAGCGCTTGCATGGCATGCAAGAGGTCGACGGTTCGATCCCGTCTAGCTCCACCACTCCCTTCAGGGGTGGGTCGCGAAAAGGCATGAAGGTTTCGTCCCCTTCGTCTAGTGGCCTAGGACACCGCCCTTTCACGGCGGTAACAGGGGTTCGAGTCCCCTAGGGGACGCCATATTCCAGCAGTATCGGCCAGGCCGGTACAGTCGAAGCAGTTCGGGGCTATAGCTCAGCTGGGAGAGCGCTTGCATGGCATGCAAGAGGTCGACGGTTCGATCCCGTCTAGCTCCACCAAATACGATGCGCCACGCATCGCAGGGGCCAGCCTAGTGCTGGCCCCGTTGTTCGAAGGTTCTGTCCCCTTCGTCTAGTGGCCTAGGACACCGCCCTTTCACGGCGGTAACAGGGGTTCGAGTCCCCTAGGGGACGCCACTTTCCAGCAGCATCGGCCAGGCCGGTGCGGCCGAAGCAATTCGGGGCTATAGCTCAGCTGGGAGAGCGCTTGCATGGCATGCAAGAGGTCGACGGTTCGATCCCGTCTAGCTCCACCAAATACGATGCGCCACGCATCACTCAGGGCCAGCCTAGTGCTGGCCTTGTTGTTCGAAGGTTCTGTCCCCTTCGTCTAGTGGCCTAGGACACCGCCCTTTCACGGCGGTAACAGGGGTTCGAGTCCCCTAGGGGACGCCACTTTCAGTTTCCCGCTCTGCGGGCTTTTCAAGGGGCATTCCAGCATGGGATGGCCCTTTTGTTTTTCAGCCCGAGAATTTCATGCGCCGACGGATGGCGGCAATTGCGGCTTGCCAATTTGTATTACACCAATAATATTATGATTGTAATTCAAAGGAGAGGCCGTCATGAGCGACAAGAAAGCCCAGACCCGCGAACGCATCCTGCAAGCCGCCGCTTCAGCTTTGTTGCAGCACGGCCCGCAGGAACCGGGCGTGGCTGATGTGATGGGCGCCGCCGGCCTCACGGTAGGGGGCTTCTATGCCCATTTCGCCAGCAAGGATGCGCTGATGCTGGAGGTGTTCGAGCAATTGCTGCGCAAGCGCCGGGACCTCATGGCATTGGTCGATCCGACCCTGCCCGCTCCGGAGCGCCGGGCCCTGGCGGCAGCCTTCTATCTGTCGCGCAAGCACCGGGACGCCACGCGCTCCGGTTGTCCACTGCCCAGTTCCCTGGGGGCGTTCCCGCAGCTTCCTGAGGTTTACCGGGCGCTGCTGGCCGAGCATCTGGAGGTGCTCAGCGCCGAGATGTGCGACAGCCCGGAAGAAGCCGACATGGCCCTCGCCGACATCGCCCTGATGGTGGGTGGCCTGGCCCTGGCTCGTGCCCTGGGTCAGGGAGACCTGTCCGACCGAGTACTGCGCGCCGCCAAATCGGCGGTCATCTGAGGAGTCCGAACATGAACAGCTTGAGTTTCATCCGTGGCGTCAACGCCACCCTCGGTCGCCTGGCCCCGCAGACCGTCGCCCGGCGCATGCGTCGTCAGTTCATGACGCCGCGCAATCTGCCTCCGCGGGATTGGGAGATGCCACTGCTCGGCAGCTCCGAACGCATCACTCTGCGCTTCGGTCTTTCCGCGCTGCGCTGGGGCAGCGGCCCCACCGTGTTGCTGATGCACGGCTGGGAAGGGCGCCCGACCCAGTTCGCCAGCCTGATCCAGGCCCTGGTGGATTCCGGTTTCGGAGTCGTGGCGCTGGATGGTCCGGCCCACGGTCGATCGCCGGGGCGTGAAGCCAACGTGGTGCTCTTCGCCCGGGCCTTGCTGGAAGCCGCAGGCGAACTGCCACCGTTGCACGCGGTAATCGGGCACTCAATGGGCGGTGCCAGTGCCTTGCTCGCCAGTCAGATGGGCCTGCGTTCGCGTGCAATGGTGAGCATTTCGGCCCCCAGCCGCATCCTCGGGCCGCTGCGCAGCTTTGCCCATTACATGGGGCTGCCGCCCAGGGCGCGGGCGCATTTCGTCAGCCTGGTGGAGCGCCATGCGGGGATTCCGGCCGCGCATCTCGACGTGCAGCGCTACCAATTGGATATCCCCGGCCTGGTGGCGCACGCCGACGATGACCCGGTAGTACCTGCTGCTGATGCCCGGATCATTCACGACGCCTGGTTCGACAGCCA
The DNA here is from genome assembly GCF_043392685.1 of Metapseudomonas phytobenefica. Taxonomy (NCBI): domain Bacteria; kingdom Pseudomonadati; phylum Pseudomonadota; class Gammaproteobacteria; order Pseudomonadales; family Pseudomonadaceae; genus Metapseudomonas; species Metapseudomonas phytobenefica. The sequence goes on from NZ_JBHZGM010000016.1 coordinate 46,598, forward strand.
GTTGCTGCGTCTGGAGCAGGGGGGCCACCAGCGCTTGTTGTCCGATCCCCGGCTGATCCGGGCTGTGCTCGCGCTCCTGGCGCAGGTAGGCCAGACCCGTGGTGCTGCTCACACCCTGAGTTGAACCTCTGCGGGGCTGGCGGGTGACCTGCCGTCGGTGCTCTACTTCCAAGGTTCATCGGTCCGGCGCTGTCTTCGGGCGCGGGGCCGGGAACTTTGCAACGTGGAGAACTGACATGAGCCTGACGATGGATGTGGTGTTGCAGCGGGCGCGACCGGTTCTGCCCGTGCTGGTGATCGAAGATACCGGGCTGGCACTGGATCTTGCCGGGGCGCTCAGCGCCGGCGGCATTGAAGTGCTGGAAGTGACCCTGCGCACGCCACGCGCGCTCGATGCGCTGGCGGCGATCCGCAAGGAATTCCCGGACCTGCTGGTGGGGGCCGGCACCCTGATCCACACCGAACAGTTCCTCGAGGCACGGGACGCCGGGGCGCATTTCGCCGTCAGCCCAGGCTGCACCGAGCGCCTCGCCGCGGCCGCCGAGGATTCCGGCTTGCCCTACCTGCCCGGCGTGATGACGCCGTCGGAAGTGCTGCTGGCGCTGGAGTACGGCTACCGTTCGCTGAAACTGTTCCCAGCCAACGGCGATGGCAGTGTGAAGATGCTGAAGTCCCTCAAGGGGCCGTTCACCGGCATCCGCTTCTGCCCCACCGGCGGGGTCACGCCGGATAACCTGCTGAGCTTCCTGCGCGTGCCCAATGTGGCTTGCGTGGGCGGTACCTGGATCGCGCCGTCGAGCCTGATCCGCGCCCGCGCCTGGGACCAGATAACCCAACTCGCCAGTGAGGCCCGCGAACTGGCCAGCAGCCTGGAGCACCATTCATGACCTGGGACATGCCCAACCCGTTCGTCATCGACATCAAGGTCGGCGCCGAAGACATCGATGGCCTCGGACACGCCAACAACGCGGTCTACGTCAGCTGGCTGGAGCGCTGCGCCTGGCGGCATTCCCAGAGCCTGGGGCTGGATCTTGCCGAATATCGCCGCCTGGATCGGGCAATGGCGGTGCTGCGGCATGAGATCGATTACCTCGCCGCCGCATATGAAGGCCAGGAACTGCAGATGGGTACCTGGATCGTCGAGTCTGACCAGAAGCTGAAGATGGACCGGCGTTTCCAGCTGGTGCGGCCGGAGGATGGCGCCACCCTGCTGCGGGCCAGGACCACCTTCGTCTGTATCGAACTGTCCTCCGGCCGACCCAGGCGCATGCCCAGCGAGTTCGTCGAAGGTTACGGCAGCGCGCTGCAGCCGCCATTCCCCCTGGAACTCTAGGCTTCAGTCCGCCGCGGGCGCGAGGAACACCTCGTGCTCGTCCTGCACGATGCGCAGATGGCGGACTTCGCCGGGCTCGATGATGGCTGACTGCGAGATGTCGGCGAACTGATCCGCGCAATGGCCGGAACCTTGCTGCGCAACCCGCAGACTCACCGCGCCGGCGGGGACCGGAACGCTCACGGACTGGCCCGGTGCGACCCGTGCTACCAGTTCGTTCTGGACGTAAAGTTCGATATCACAGGCGTTCGGGGCGTTTTCGTCCCGGCTGATCAGCAGCTCGCCGAAGGCCTCTGGCGCTGGTTGTGGCGGCGGCGACAGTAGCGCTTCGCTGGCAGCGAATACCGCGGTGCTGGCCAACATGAGTGCGGCGAGGACGGGTACGAGTGAATTCATCCGGGCAGTTCTCCTGCGCTGAAACGGTGACATTTCGACCATCAGTCCCGTTGTATGCTCCGCAGGATATTCGCCGTTCGTCATGCTGCGTAAACTACGCGCCTTTTTCCTGTGAGCCTTTCTTCCATGCAAATCGCCCTGGCCCCCATGGAGGGGCTGGTCGACGAGATCCTTCGCGATGTGCTGACCCGTGTCGGCGGCATCGACTGGTGTGTGACCGAATTTATCCGGGTCTGCGACCGCCTCCTGGCGGCCAGCACCTTCGAGAAGCTGGCCCCTGAACTGGCCGACGGCGCCCGCACCCGCGCCGGCACGCCCATGCGCGTGCAATTGCTCGGCTCCGATCCGGTTTGCCTGGGCGACAACGCGGCGTTTGCCTGCGAACTCGGCGCTCCGGTGATAGACCTCAATTTCGGCTGTCCGGCCAAGACGGTGAACAAGTCGCGCGGCGGCGCCGTGCTGCTCAAGGAGCCCGAGCTCCTGCATGCGATCGTGCGCGAGGTGCGCCGCGCCGTACCGGCGGACATTCCGGTGACCGCGAAGATGCGCCTGGGCTTCGACAGCCCTGATGGCGCGCTGGATTGCGCGCGCGCCCTGGCCGACGCCGGCGCCCAGCAGATCGTGGTGCATGCGCGGACCAAGGCCGAAGGCTACAAGCCGCCGGCGCACTGGGAATGGGTGGCGCGGGTGCAGGAAGCGGTCAAGGTGCCGGTGTTCGCCAACGGCGAAGTCTGGACCCTGGATGACTGGCGCCGCTGCCGCGAAGTGAGCGGCGTGGAAGACATCATGCTTGGCCGGGGCCTGGTATCCCGTCCGGACCTCGCCCGGCAGATCGCCGCCGCGCGTGCCGGCGAACCGGTGCGGGAAATGAGCTGGAGCGAACTCCAGCCCATGCTCCAGGACTTCTGGCGCCAGGCCCGCAAGAAACTGGCGCCGCGTTACGCGCCGGGGCGCCTGAAGCAGTGGCTGGGCATGCTCACCCGCAGCTACCCCGAGGCGGTAGCGCTGTTCGCCGAGGTCCGCCGTGAAAACGACTGCGCGCGGATCGACTCGCTGCTCGGGGGGCCGGACCTCGGCCAGGAATGGGCCGAGGCGGTCTGAGAAACCCGTGAGGGCAGGGCGCTAGCGCCCGCCCGCCACATCCAGGAGCGCCCCGCTGGTGTAGGACGCCTCCTCGCTGGCCAGCCAGAGAATCGCGTTGGCCACTTCCTCGGCTTCGCCGCCGCGCCCCATGGGTACCGACTGGCTCACCCGCCGGACCCGGTCCGGTTCGCCGCCACTGGCGTGGATCTCGGTGCGGATCACACCGGGGCGCACCGCGTTGACCCGAATCCCGTCCATTGCCAGTTCCTTGGCCAGGCCCAGGGTCATGCTGTCGATCGCACCCTTGGCTGCCGCGTAGTCGATGTACTCGTTCGGTGCGCCGATGCGCGCGGCGATGGAGGACAGGTTGACGATGGCGCCACCCTGTCCGCCATGGCGGGTGGACATGCGCTTGATGGCTTCCCGCGCACAGAGGAAGCTGCCCGTCACGTTGGCTCGCAGCACCCGCTCGAAACGGGCGACGTCCATGTCTTCCAGGCGCATCTGGCGCTCCAGCATGCCGGCGTTGTTGACCAGCACGTCCAGCCGCCCGAATGCCCGGTCCAGCTGTTCGAACATTGTTAGTACCTGGGCTTCATCGCCGACGTCCGCACACAGGGCCAGGGCGCGGCCGCCAGCGACCTCGATTTCACGCACCAGCGCTTCGGCCGCGTCCCGCTGCTGCCGATAGTTGATGCCCAGGGCATAGCCGCGCTGCGCGGCCAGGCGCGCCGTCGCGGCGCCGATGCCGCGGCTGGCACCGGTGATCAGCATGACTTTCATGAGTTCTTCCTCGGGGTCTTGAAAAGCTTTCGGGCGTCCATATCTAGGTTACTGCAGGATGCCGAAGTCGGGTCCCGCACTCGAAATACTTGCTGATTATTCAGGAGATCAACATGAGCACTGCATTTTCCCTCGCCCCTCTGTTCCGTCATTCCGTGGGTTTCGACCGCTTCAACGACCTGTTCGAATCTGCCCTGCGCAATGAAAGTGGCAGCACCTATCCGCCCTACAACGTCGAGAAGCATGGTGACGACGAGTACCGCATTGTCATTGCCGTAGCCGGCTTCCAGGAAGAAGACCTGGATATCCAGGTGGAGCGCGGCGTGCTGGCCGTCAGCGGCGGCAAGCGCGAGAGGAGCGACGAGTCTGTCACCTACCTGCACCATGGCATCGCCCAGCGCGCCTTCAAGCTGTCGTTCCGCCTGGCCGACCACATCGAGGTCAAGGCCGCCGCTCTGCAGAACGGCCTGCTGAATATCGACCTGGTGCGTGTGGTGCCGGAAGAGGCGAAGGCCAAGCGTATCCCGATCAACGGCCAGCGCGCAGTGCTGGAAAACTGATCTCCGGGCTTCACCGGAAAAGAAGAGGGCGCCCACGGGCGCCCTTTTCGTTTTCCTGTGGAATTCATTCGCGATTGAAATCTCCCACAGGGCGGGAAGGCTTTTGTGGGTTGGGTCGGGCGGCGCTCCGCGAGCCTGCAAATCCCAACGCAGCGGACTTGCCCGGCTGCGTTGGGCCTCGTTCCTCGGACCAACCTACGGGAAACAATGTGCCTGCCCGATTCGCGAGCAGAGCTCGCTCCTGCACCTGCTTCAGGCCGGCTGCGGTCGCTGCTGGCTGTGGGCGAGCAGGGCGCGGAACTCGGCCAGCGGCACCGGCTTGCTGTACAGGTAGCCCTGGTACAGGTGGCAGCCCTGCTGTTCGAGGAAGTCCAGCTGCTCTCTGCGCTCGACGCCCTCGGCAATCATTTCCAGGCCCAGGCTGCGGGCCATGGCGACGATGGCGCGAATGATTTCCGCATCGTTGGGGTCCTGGGTGGCGTCACGGACGAAGGACTGGTCGATCTTCAGCGCATCCACCGGCAGGCGCTTGAGGTAGGTCAGCGAGGAATAGCCGGTGCCGAAGTCGTCCATGGCGAAGCTTGCACCCAGTTTCTTCAGGCGGCGCATCTTGCCGATGGTGTCCTCGATGTTCTGGATGACGATGCCTTCGGTGACCTCCAGCTTCAGCACCTGGGCTGGAAGTTGGCTCCGTTTCAGGGCGCGCTCCACACGCTCGACGAAGTCGCTCTGGCGGAACTGCCGGGGGCTGATGTTCACGCAGAGACCGAAATCCTTGGCGTTGACCAGGCCTTCAGCAAGCAGTTGTTCGCAGGCGTTGCAGGCTTCGTCCAGCACCCAGGCACCCACGTCGAGGATCAGTCCGCTCTCTTCCAGCACCTGGATGAACTGGCCGGGGGATTGCGGCCCCAAGGTCGGATGTTGCCAGCGGAGCAGGGCTTCGGCGCCGACTATGCGGTTGTTGCGTGCGTCCACCTGGGGCTGGAAGTGCAGCTCGAACTCGTCGCGGGCCAGTGCCAGGCGCAGGTCGCTCTCCAGACGCAGGCGTTCGCTGGCGGCCTCCTGCATGGTGCTGCGGAAAATCTGGATCGCGTTGCGGCCGGAATCCTTGGCCCGGTAGAGGGCGATGTCGGCGCGCTTGAGCAGGTCGGCCGGACTCGCGCCGTGGTCCGGGATCAGGGCGATGCCGATGCTGGGGGTGACCTGGAGGCGGTGACCTTCGACCAGCATGGGCTCGGCCAGCAGCTTGCGCAGCTTGTCGGCGATTCCCCGGACCTGATAGGTGACTTCCGAGCGCTTGCCTTCGAGCCCGGTCAGCAGCACCACGAACTCGTCGCCGCCCAGGCGCGCCACCGTGTCTTCCAGGCGCACGCTGGCTTCCAGGCGGGCGGTGACCATCTTGAGTACGGCATCGCCGAGCGGGTGGCCGAGCGAGTCGTTGATGTGCTTGAAGTGGTCGAGGTCGAGGAAGAGCAGGGCGCCGCGCATCTTGTGGCGCTGCAGCAGGGCGATCTGCTGGGTCAGGCGGTCGGTCAGCAGTGCGCGGTTGGGCAGGTTGGTCAGCGGGTCGTGGTAGGCCAGGTGCTGGATCTGCGCCTGGGCGTCCTTGAGCGCGCTGACGTCCCGGGCGGTGAGCAGCAGGCACGCGGTGCCCTCCAGGTCGATCTGCTCCACCGAGACTTCCACCACCTTCTGGCTGCCGTCGCGATGCTGGCCGATCATCTCCAGGTGATGCACACGCCCATTGCGCCTGAGCTCTTCGAGCATTTGGTCGCGTTCGCTGGGCCTGGCCCAGATGTTCATCTCCTTCGAGGTTCGGCCCAGCACTTCGTCGGCGCGGTATCCGGTCAGGCGGCTGAAACCTTCGTTGATCTCGATGTAACGGCCGCTGTCGCGCTCGGTGATGGTGATCGCGTCGGGGCTGGAGTGGAACGCCTTGGCGAACTTCTCCTGGCTGGCCTTGAGTGCCGCTTCGGCCTGCTGGCGCGCGGTGATGTCGCGGAAGGTGGTGGTGATGCACAGCTGGCGTTCGACGCGGATGAAGCGGCTGGACACCACGCAGGTCAGCAGGCGGCCGTCACGGGTGAGGAAGCGTGCTTCGACGTTGTCCAGCCCCTGGTTGCGGAGCAGTTCGCCGAACACTCGTGTGCGCTGCTCGGGATCGGCCCAGAACTGCAGCTGTGGGGCGCTCCTGCCGACGATCTCCTCGGGCTGCCAGCCGAACACTTCGCTGAAACTCGGGTTGATCTCGATGAACACGCCGTCACGAATGCGCGAAACGCAGATCGGGTCGGGGCTGGCCTGGAACAGGGTGGCGAACTTCTCTTCCGAGGCCGCCAGGCGCTGTTCGCGGCGAACCCGTTCGCTGATGTCAATGAGGATGCCGGTCATGCGGACCGGGTTACCGAGGTCGTCGCGGTAGAGCTTGGCGGTACTTTCCAGGTAGTGCACCTCGCCGTTGCTGAAACGGGTGCGATAGGTCACCTGGTAGTCGTTGCCGCGTCCTTCCAGCAGCGCCTGGTAAGCGTGGCGCATGGTCTGGCGGTCTTCTTCCGGCACGCAGACGAAAAATTCCCGGAACTCGCCTTCGAACGGCTCCCTGGCCAGTCCGTGGAGGGCTGAGGCGCGTGCGGAGCCATAGAGGATGCCGGTCGCGATATGCCAGTCCCAGGTGCCGAGGTCGGCGGACTCCAGCGCCAGGTTGAGGCGCTCCTGGCTGTCCTTCAGGGCCTGCTCCTGGGCGCGCTGGCGTGTGACGTCGCGGATCACGCCGACCATGCGTCGGCGGCCGTCGCTCGTGGGCTGCTGCAGGCTGCCGCTGATCTCCAGCCAGTGCAGCGTGCCATCGGGCCAGCGAATGCGATGGCACATGGAACGTTGGGGTTTGCGACCGTCGAGCACTTCGCGGAACAGCCGCAGTACTTCGACGCGGTCTTCCTCGGGGATCAGCTGAATGTATTCCACCGGCTGCCGCAGCGGGCGGTTGGGGTCCAGGCCGAACAGCGCCTGGGCGCCACGGGACCAGTTGACCTGGCCGGAATCGATGTCCCAGGACCAGGCACCCAGACTGGCGCCGTTCAGCGCGGCCAGAAGGCTCGCGGCATCTTGCCAGGATTGCTCGAAGGCGATGGGGTCGAGGGCAGGAATATGGGGAAGCGGAAGATTCGGGTCACTGGCTTTGCGCATGCGCGCCCCTTTCCGTCGAGAGGGCAGATATCCGGGCCGGTGAACGGCGGAAGGTTCCTACTGCCTTCCGGCCCTTTTCTTATGTGATGCGGCTCAAATTAGCCTTTGCCTTCACAGGTACGCAAGGTTGTCGCGTTGCGCGTCCAGCAGCGCCATGAAGGCCTTGGCAGCGTTGGACAGGGTGCGCTCGGTGTGCAGGATGTAGCCGAGCTGGCGCGACAGCTGGATGTCCTGCAGCGGCAGGCGCACCACCGAGTCGTCGAGCATGGTGCGCGGCAGCACGCTCCAGGCGATGCCGATGGAAACCATCATCTTGATGGTTTCCAGGTAGTTGGTGCTCATGGCGATGTTCGGCGTCAGCCCTTCCGCCTCGAACATGCGCCGCACGATGTGGTGGGTGAAGGTGTTGCCGCCGGGGAATACCGCCGGGTGCCGCGCCACATCGGGAAGGAAGATGGTCTTGTCGCGGGCTAGCGGGTGTTCCGGCGCGGCGACGAAGTCCAGCGGATCGTTCCACACCGGCACCGCCTGCACTGGCAGGGCGGTTTCCGGCGCCAGGGTGATCACTGCCAGTTCCACGCGGCCGTGGAGAATCTCTTCGTAGGCCACTTCCGAGTCGAGGAACTGGATGTCCAGCGCGACCTGGGGATAGGCGCGGGTGAAGGCGCGCAGCAGGGGCGGCAGGCGATGCAGGCCGATATGGTGGCTGGTAGCCAGGGTCAGGCGGCCGCTGATGTCGCCGGACAGGTTGCTCAGGGCGCGGCGGGTATCGTCCAGCACATTGAGGATCTGGTAGGCGCGGGGGAGCAGGGCGCGCCCGGCCTCGGTCAGGCTCACTTCACGGCCCAGGCGGTCGAACAGGCGTACGCTGAGCTGTTGCTCCAGGGAGGCGATTCGTTTGCTCACCGCTGGCTGGGTCAGGTGCAGGCGTTCCCCGGCTTCGGAGAAGCTGCCGGTTTCGGCAATGGCGATGAAGGCGTTGAGGCTGGCCAGATCCATGACTGGGCTCCGTGGCTGAAGAGGGCCGCTGGGTTCTACATTCCATTGTGGAATGCTTTAAATAAAAAATATGAATTTGAGTTATTCGATGCAAGTCCCTAGGATCGACCTCACAAGCAAAAGGGGCTTTCGACCCCTGCGCACAGAAACAAGCTGATGAGGACCTGACGATGGCCGGCAAGACGCTCTACGACAAGCTCTGGGATGCTCACGAGGTGAAGCGCCGCGACGATGGTTCGTCGCTGATCTACATCGACCGGCACATCCTTCACGAAGTGACCTCGCCGCAGGCCTTCGAAGGGCTGCGCCTGGCTGGACGCAAACCCTGGCGCGTCGACGCCAACATCGCCACCCCGGACCACAACGTGCCGACCACCCGCGCCGAGCGCCAGGGCGGCCTCGAAGCGATCGCCGATGAAGTGTCGCGCATCCAGGTCAAGACCCTGGACGAGAACTGCGATGACTTCGGCATCCTCGAGTTCAAGATGAACGACGTGCGCCAGGGCATCGTCCACGTAGTTGGCCCGGAGCAGGGCGCTACCCTGCCGGGCATGACCGTGGTCTGCGGCGACTCCCACACGTCCACCCACGGCGCCTTCGGTGCGCTGGCCCACGGCATCGGCACCTCCGAGGTCGAGCACGTGCTGGCTACCCAGTGCCTGGTGGCGAAGAAGATGAAGAACATGCAGGTCCGCGTGGAAGGCAAGCTGCCTGCCGGCGTCACTGCGAAGGACATCGTGCTGGCCGTGATCGGCAAGATCGGCACCGCCGGCGGCAACGGCCACGCCTTGGAATTCGCCGGCAGCGCCATTCGTGACCTGTCCGTCGAAGGCCGCATGACCATCTGCAACATGTCCATCGAAGCCGGTGCCCGCGTGGGCCTGGTGGCGGTGGACGAAAAGACCATCGCCTACGTGCAAGGCCGTCCCTTTGCACCGAAGGGCGCTGACTGGGACAAGGCCGTGGCCGCCTGGCGCAACCTGGTGTCCGACGCCGACGCGCATTTCGACACCGTGGTCGAACTGCGTGCCGAGGACATCAAGCCGCAGGTGAGCTGGGGCACTTCGCCGGAAATGGTGCTGCCCGTGGACCAGCGCGTGCCGGACCCGGCTGCGGAAGCCGACCCGGTCAAGCGCGATTCCATCGAACGCGCGCTGAAATACATGGGCCTCACTGCCAACCAGGCAATCACCGATATCCAGCTGGACCGCGTGTTCATTGGCTCCTGCACCAACTCGCGCATCGAAGACCTGCGCGCCGCCGCGGAAGTGGCCAAGGGACGCAAGGTCGCTGCTACCGTCAAACAGGCGCTGGTGGTGCCAGGTTCCGGCCTGGTCAAGCAGCAGGCCGAACAGGAAGGCCTGGACAAGATCTTCATCGAGGCGGGTTTCGAATGGCGTGAACCGGGCTGCTCCATGTGCCTGGCGATGAACCCGGACCGTCTGGAGAGCGGCGAGCACTGCGCGTCCACCTCCAACCGCAACTTCGAAGGCCGTCAGGGCGCCGGTGGCCGTACCCACCTGGTCAGCCCGGCCATGGCTGCCGCCGCTGCGGTGACCGGCCGTTTCGTCGATGTTCGCGAATTGCTCAAGTAAGGAAGGAGAGTCGAGATGAAAGCCTTTACCCAACACACCGGTCTCGTCGCTCCGCTGGATCGCGCCAACGTCGACACCGACCAGATCATCCCCAAGCAGTTCCTCAAGTCGATCAAGCGCACCGGCTTTGGTCCCAACCTGTTCGACGAATGGCGTTACCTGGATGTGGGCCAGCCCAACCAGGACAATTCCAAGCGTCCGCTGAACAAGGACTTCGTGCTGAACTTCCCGCGCTACCAGGGTGCCAGCGTGCTGCTCGCCCGCGAGAACTTCGGTTGCGGTTCCTCCCGCGAGCACGCGCCCTGGGCGCTGGACGAATACGGCTTCCGCGCCATCATCGCGCCGAGCTACGCGGACATCTTCTTCAACAACAGCTTCAAGAACGGCCTGCTGCCGATCATCCTGAAGGACGAGGAAGTCGACGAGCTCTTCCAGCAGTGCGAGGCCACCGAGGGCTATCAGCTGACCGTTGACCTCGCCGCACAGACCGTCACCCGTCCGGATGGCAAGCAATACAGCTTCGAGGTGGACGCGTTCCGCAAGCACTGCCTGCTCAACGGCCTGGACGACATCGGCCTGACCCTGCAGGATGCCGACGCGATCAAGGCTTTCGAAAACAAGCACCGCCAGGAAAGCCCCTGGCTGTTCCGCGACGCCTGAACGACAAGGAGAGCAACGTGAGCGACAAGGCCCATGAGCAAGTGGTCCAGCGGCAGTTCGGCGAGCAGGCCGCTGCCTACCTGAACAGCGCCGTGCATGCCCAGGGCTCCGAGTTCGCCCTGTTGCAGGCCGAGGTGGCCGGGCGCGGCGACGCGCGTGTGCTGGACCTCGGTTGCGGCGCGGGCCATGTGGCGTTCCAGGTGGCACCGCTGGTCGGTGAAGTTGTCGCTTACGATCTCTCCGCGCAGATGCTCGATGTCGTGGCCAGTGCTGCTGCCCAGCGTGGCCTGCGCAACGTCGTCACCCAACAGGGTGTGGCCGAGGCGCTGCCGTTCGCTGACGCCAGCTTCGAGTTCGTCTTCAGCCGCTACTCGGCGCATCACTGGAGCGACCTGGGCATGGCCTTGCGCGAAGTTCGTCGTGTCCTCAAGCCGGGCGGCGTAGCCGCATTCATCGACGTGGCTTCGCCCGGACGCCCGCTGCTGGATACCCATCTGCAGACCGTCGAAGTGCTGCGAGACACCAGCCACGTGCGCAACTACTCGCCCGCCGAGTGGCTGCGCCAGGTGGCCGAGGCCGGTTTGCAGGTACGTAGTCACACGCGCCAGCGGTTGCGCCTGGAGTTCGCCTCCTGGGTCGAGCGCATGCGCACGCCGGTGGTATTCCGCGAGGCCATCCTGGCCTTGCAGGCAGCCGTGGGCGATGAGGTGCGCGAATATTTTGAAATTGCCGCGGACGGCTCCTTCAGCACCGATGTCCTGGTGCTCTGGGCCGAACGCTAGAACGCATTGCATGGCGCGGAGCGCGCCTAACGAGAGGAAAGCATGAGCAAGCAGATTCTGATTCTCCCCGGCGACGGTATCGGCCCGGAGATCATGGCCGAAGCGGTCAAGGTGCTGGAGCTGGCCAACGAGAAGTTCCAGCTGGGTTTCGAGCTGACTGAAGACGTCATCGGCGGCGCCGCCATCGACAAGCACGGCGTGCCGCTGGCCGACGAAACCCTGGAGCGCGCACGCAAGGCCGATGCCGTGCTGCTGGGGGCCGTGGGCGGTCCGAAGTGGGACAAGATCGAGCGCGACATCCGTCCGGAACGCGGCCTGCTGAAGATCCGTTCGCAACTGGGCCTGTTTGCCAACCTGCGCCCGGCCATCCTCTATCCGCAACTGGCCGAAGCCTCCAGCCTCAAGCCGGAAGTGGTCGCCGGACTGAACATCCTGATCGTCCGTGAGCTGACCGGCGGCATCTACTTCGGCCAGCCCCGCGAGCAGCGCGTGCTGGAGAACGGCGAGCGCCAGGCGTACGACACCCTGCCGTACAGCGAAAGCGAGATCCGCCGCATCGCCCGCGTCGGCTTCGACATGGCCCGCGTGCGCAACAAGAAGCTGTGCTCGGTGGACAAGGCCAACGTGCTGGCCTCCAGCCAGCTGTGGCGCGAAGTGGTGGAAGAGGTGGCCAAGGATTATCCGGACGTCGAACTCAGCCACATGTACGTCGACAACGCCGCCATGCAGCTGGTGCGCGCGCCCAAGCAGTTCGACGTGATGGTCACCGACAACATGTTCGGCGACATCCTGTCGGATGAGGCTTCCATGCTTACCGGTTCCATCGGCATGCTGCCTTCTGCTTCGCTGGATTCGAACAACAAGGGTATGTACGAACCCTGCCACGGCTCGGCACCGGATATCGCCGGCCAGGGCATCGCCAACCCGTTGGCGACCATACTTTCCGTATCGATGATGCTCCGCTACAGCTTCAACCAGACCGTTGCCGCCGACGCCATCGAGAAGGCCGTCAGCCTGGTGCTGGACCAGGGACGGCGGACCGGCGATATCTACTCCGCCGGTTCGACCAGGGTCGGTACTCGCGAAATGGGCGATGCAGTGGTCGCGGCACTGCGTAATCTGTAATCTGTCGGGCCCGCCGGAATGCCGGCGGCCCACTTTTCAAGAAAGGTGTAGTTGTCATGAAGCGTGTAGGTCTGATCGGTTGGCGCGGCATGGTGGGTTCCGTTCTCATGCAGCGAATGCTGGAAGAGCGGGATTTCGACCTGATCGAGCCGGTGTTCTTCACCACTTCCAATGTCGGTGGCCAGGGCCCTGCGGTCGGCAAGGACATTGCCCCGCTGAAGGATGCCTACAGCATCGACGAGCTGAAGAGCCTCGATGTGATCCTGACCTGCCAGGGCGGCGACTACACCAACGAGGTGTTCCCCAAGCTGCGCGAGGCCGGTTGGCAGGGCTACTGGATCGACGCCGCTTCCAGCCTGCGCATGCAGGATGACGCGGTGATCGTCCTCGATCCGGTGAACCGCAAGGTCATCGACCAGAAGCTGGACGCCGGTACCAAGAACTACATCGGCGGCAACTGCACCGTCAGCCTGATGCTGATGGCACTGGGCGGCCTGTTCGAAGCCGGTCTGGTGGAGTGGATGAGCGCCATGACCTACCAGGCGGCCTCCGGCGCCGGTGCGCAGAACATGCGCGAGCTGATCAAGCAGATGGGCGCCATCAACAGTGCCGTTGCCGATGACCTGGCCAACCCGGCCAGCGCCATCCTCGACATCGACCGCAAGGTGGCCGAAGCCATGCGCGGCGAGGATTTCCCCAGCGAGAACTTCGGCGTTCCCCTGGCTGGCAGCCTGATCCCGTGGATCGACAAGGAACTGCCCAATGGCCAGAGCCGCGAAGAGTGGAAGGGCCAGGCCGAGACCAACAAGATTCTCGGTCGCTTCAAGAGCCCGATCCCGGTGGATGGCATCTGCGTGCGCATCGGCGCCATGCGTTGCCACAGCCAGGCGCTGACCATCAAGCTGAACAAGGACGTGCCGCTCGCCGACATCGAAGGCATGATCAGCCAGCACAATCCCTGGGTGAAGCTGGTGCCCAACCAGCGCGAAATCAGCATGCGCGAGCTGAGCCCGACCGCCGTGACCGGCACCCTGAGCGTTCCGGTCGGCCGCCTGCGCAAGCTCAACATGGGCTCGCAGTACCTGGGCGCCTTCACCGTCGGCGACCAGCTCCTCTGGGGCGCCGCCGAGCCGCTGCGCCGCATGCTGCGCATCCTGCTGGAGCGTTGATGGCAAGGAGGGTGTCGATGAGGCTCGTCGACACCTTCTGACCCTCGATTGCCTGCGTGCGGGGTGGCGGTTAAAGTGCCGCTCCCCGCATCGCCAGAAGTTCTTTCCCCATGAGCCAGTCCCTCGACATCGCCGTGATCGGCGCCACCGGCACCGTTGGCGAAACCCTCGTCCAGATCCTCGAAGAGCGGGAATTCCCGGTCGGTAACCTGCACCTGCTCGCCAGCGGCGAATCCGCGGGCGCGTCGGTCGCCTACAAGGGCCGCAACCTGCGGGTGCGGGACGTGGCCGACTTCGATTTCTCCCAGGCTCATCTCGCCTTCTTTGCTGCCGGCGAGGCGGTGACCCGCAGTTTCGCTGCGCGTGCGACGGCCGCCGGTTGCTCGCTGATCGACCTGTCCGGTGCCCTCGATCCGGCTGACGCGCCCAGTCTGGTTCCGGAAGCCAATCCACAATCGCTCGACACGCTGACGGCGCCGTACCGGCTGACCAGTCCCAGCGCCTGTGCGGTGGCCCTGGCTTGCGTGCTGGCGCCGCTTGGCGATCTGCTCAAGCCGCAGCGCCTCAGCGTGATGGCCAGTCTCGCGGTTTCCAGCCGTGGTCGCGAAGCCGTCACTGAACTGGCGCGCCAGACCGCCGAGCTGCTCAATGCGCGCCCGCTGGAACCGCGCTTCTTCGATCGGCAGATCGCCTTCAACGTCCTGGCCCAGGCCGGTGCACCGGATGCCGAGGGCCATATCGCCCTGGAGCGGCGACTCGCGGGCGAGATCAAGCAGCTGCTCGGCGTGCCGGGCCTGCGGGTGTCGGCGACCTGCGCCCTGGCTCCCGTCTTCTTTGGCGACAGCCTGGCGGTATCCGTCGTGGCCGGGCAGCCGGTCGACCTCGAACGGGTGCGCGAGCGGCTGGCGACGGCGCCGGGTGTCGAATTAGTAGAAGACGAGGGCGATTATCCGACCGCTGTCGGCGACGCCGTGGGGCAGGATTCGGTATATGTAGGAAGGGTTCGGGGTGGGTTGGATGACCCCTGCGAACTCAATTTGTGGATTGCTTCTGATAATGCGAGAAAAGGCGCTGCGCTCAATGCCGTGCAGTCTGCCGAGTTGTTGATAAAACACTATCTGTCAAAGATACTTACCTGAAAGTTTGTAGATACATTCTAGCTTGACAATACTGGCTTGGCCTTATCGTTGATGGGGAGCCGCCGTTTCGGCGCGCGCAGGCAGCGACTTAAGACCCTCATCTCGCGCAGCGAGAATAAGTTAAAAACAAGGGAATCTCTCTATGCTTCGGGTTCGCAAACTTGTGCTGGCAATCGCGGCTGCATCCGCGCTGACTTCGGGTGTTGCCAACGCCCTCGGGCTCGGGGAAGTCACCCTGCGATCGTCCTTGAACCAGCCCCTGGATGCGGAAATCGAGTTGCTCGAAGTGCGTGACCTGGCATCGGCTGAGGTCAAGCCGAACCTAGCTTCGGCCGAGGATTTCTCCAAGGCTGGCGTGGATCGCCAGTACTTCCTGCAGGACCTCAAGTTTACCCCCGTCCTCAAGCCCAATGGTCGCAGCGTCATTCGGGTGACCTCCAGCAAGCCGGTCCGTGAACCCTATCTGAATTTCCTCGTCGAGGTGCTCTGGCCCAATGGCCGCCTGCTGCGTGAGTACACGCTGCTCCTCGATCCGCCGCTCTATTCGCCCCAGGCTGCCGCTGCCGTGGCTCCTCGGATCCCGGTCGCCGCGCCTGCTCCGGCGCCGCGTCCTGCTGTAGCTCCGGCCCCTGCCCCGGTCCGTAGCACACCGGCAGCACCAGCTGCTGTCCGTCCGAGTGCCCCGGCTGCAGCGCCGGCTGCCGCGCCCAGGGCGCGGGCCAATGAATACCGCACTACCTCTCGCGACACTCTCTGGGAGATCGCCGAGCGCACCCGTGCCAGTGGTTCGGTGCACCAGGCAATGCTGGCCATCCAGGACCTGAACCCGGATGCCTTCGTCGACGGCAATATCAATCGATTGAAGAGCGGCCAGGTACTGCGCCTGCCCGATGAAAAGCAGATCGCCAGCCGTACCCAGGCCGAGGCCATTGCCCAGGTCCAGGCACAGAACACCGCCTGGCGTGAGGGCCGTAGCCTGGCAGGGGAGGGCAAGCGCCAGCTCGACGCCACCAAGCGCAGCAGCGCCGGCAACGCTCCCGAGAAGGTTGAAACCCAGGACAGCCTGCGACTGGTATCCGCCGCCAGCGGCAAGGCTTCCAGCGGAAGCGACAAGGGCGCCAACGGCGAAAGCAAGGCGCTCAGCGACAAGCTGGCGGTGACCCAGGAAAGCCTGGATTCGGCCCGTCGCGAGAACGACGAACTGAAGAGCCGGATGACCGACCTGCAGAGCCAGATGGACAAGCTGCAGCGTCTGATCCAACTCAAGGACAGCCAGCTCGCAAAGCTGCAGGCCGACATGGCCGGTCAGGGCAAGCAGGCTCCTGCCGCTCCGGCTGAAGCGCCTGCTGCCGCAGCACCGGCCAAGCCGGCAGACGCCCCCGCACAACCCGCTCCAGCTGCACCTGAGGCACCGGCTACTGCCGCTGCGCCCGCTCCGGCCCAGCCGGCCGCTGCTCAACCTGCGCCTGCACAAGCTGCTGCTCCCGCTGCCTCTGCTCCTGTACAGCCCGCAGCTCCGGCGCCCGCTCCCGCGCAGCCTGTCGCGCCTGCGCCGGCACCAGCCGCTGCACAGCCCGCCAAGCCCGCGGAGCCGGCCAAACCCGCCGCTCCCGCCAAGCCGGTACAGACCGCGCCTGCCGCGCCGGTGGTCGAGCCGCCGCAGTCCAGCATCATCGACGACGTGCTGGCCAACCCGATGCTTCTGCTGATGGCAGGCGGTAGTGCCCTGGTAGCCTTGCTGGTGCTGCTGATGGTGCTGTCGCGCCGCAACGCCCTGAAAGAGGCCGAGCTGCAGGACAGCCTGGCCGCGCAGGATGACGAAAACACCTTCGCCGACGATCTCGACCTGAAGGATGACAGCTTCGCCGCGTTCCCCGGTCCGGAGCTGGATTCCGCTGTGGCCGACGAGCCTGAAGCCGTTCCGGCAAGGGCCGAGGAGCGTGTGACCTCGCAGACCAGCGACGTGATCAGCGAGGCCGACATCTACATCGCCTACGGCCGCTTCAACCAGGCTGCCGAACTGCTGCAGGCCGCCATCAACGAAGAGCCCCATCGCAGCGACCTTCGCCTGAAGCTGATGGAGGTCCATGCCGAATTGGGTGATCGCGAAGGCTTCGCACGTCAGGAAAGCGAGCTCCGTGAAATCGGCGGGGCTGGCAGCGATATCGAGCAACTGAAAGCCAAGTACCCGGCCATGGGCGCTGCCGCCGTCGCAGCGACTGCTGCCGCTGGCCTGGCGGCGGCCGACGACCTCGACAGCTTCAGCCTCGACGATCTGACCCTGGACGATGTGCCGGCCAGCGCTCCGGTGGCTTCCGGCGCGGACCTGGATGACGCGTTCGACCTGAGTCTGGACGACCTGGGCTCCGAGCTGGATCTGGAAGTGGCGGAAGAGAAGCCAGCTGCCATTCAGCCGGAGGCTGCACCGGCCAACGAACTGAGCCTGGACGACCTGGAGTTCGAGGCACTAGCTGCGCCGGCCAAGGCTGAAACCGACCTGGATTTTGATCTGGACATTGGTGGCGGCGACCAACTGCTGACTGGCGATGAGAGCCTCGGGCTCAGCGACGACCTGGCCGATTTCAGCCTCGACCTGGAGCCGACCGCTCAGCCGGCAAGCGCTGACGAGGACGATTTCCTGCTGAGCCTGGACAGCGAGCTCGACGCGCCCCTGGCAGACGAACCAGTTGCCCCGACGGTGGAAGAGGCGAGTGCCGGCCTGCCCGACCTGCCGGCTGACTTCGATCTGTCGCTGCCCGACGAGCCGGTTGCCGAGCCGGTGGCCGACAACGACAGCTTTGCCGCGCAGCTGGACGAAGTGACTGCCGAACTGGACCAGCTCTCCGAAAGCCTGCAGAAGGCGCCGGAGTCCGACCCGGTTGCCGTGCTGGAAGACGAGGCTTCGGACCTGGGCCTGGGGCTGGATGAGGAAGATGACTTCGACTTCCTTTCCGGTACCGATGAAACCGCGACCAAACTGGATCTGGCTCGCGCCTATATCGACATGGGTGACACCGAAGGCGCTCGCGACATCCTCGACGAGGTGCTGTCCGAGGGTAATGACACTCAACAACAGGAAGCGCGCGAACTGATCGCACGACTCAGCTGATAGATGACAGAAGCAGTACCCACAGCGGCAGCCGAAACGGCTGCCGTTGGCATTTACAGAATCGCCCTTGGAGTCGAGTACAAGGGTTCGCGTTATCGTGGTTTCCAGCGTCAGATCGACGGGGTTCCGTCCATCCAGGGCGCCCTGGAAAAGGCACTTACCCGTGTGGCTGGCGGCGTTCCCGTCGCCCTGAGTTGCGCTGGCAGGACCGATGCCATGGTGCATGCCAGCGGGCAGGTGGTGCATTTCGACACCCCGGTGGCAAGGTCCGAGCACGCCTGGATAATGGGTGCCAACGCCAACCTGCCGACGGATATCAGCGTCACCTGGGCCAGGCAGATGCCGTCGAATTTCGATGCCCGTTTCAGTGCCGTGGCGCGGCGTTATCGCTATGTGATCTACAACGACGAGATTCGTCCGGCGCACATGGCCGAAGAGGTGACCTGGAATCACCGCCCGCTCGATATCCAGCGCATGCGCGAGGCCTCCCGTTACCTGGTCGGCACCCATGATTTCAGTGCATTCCGTGCCAGCCAGTGCCAGGCCAAGTCGCCGATCAAGACCGTGCATCACCTGGAGCTGATCGAGTACGGCCGTTTGATCGTGCTGGATATCCGTGCCAACGCCTTCCTTCACCACATGGTGCGCAACATCGCCGGAGTGCTGATGGCCATCGGTGCTGGCGAGCAGCCGGTCGAATGGGCGAAGCAGGTCCTGGATGGCCGCATCCGCCGCGAGGGCGGGGTGACGGCGCACCCTTACGGGCTCTACCTGGTCCGCGTCGAGTATCCGGAAGAGTTCGACATTCCGGAGCGCTTCCTGGGGCCGCACTTCCTTTCCGGTTTGCCGGATGTGGTGGGCTGACGCTGCCTCGGGCCTTTGCTAACATCCCAGGTCTTTAGCCTTCAGGTACCTGCATCTTGTCAGCCGTTCGCATCAAAATCTGCGGTATCACCCGAATCGAGGACGCCCTGGCCGCAATCGCCGCCGGGGCGGATGCCCTGGGTTTTGTGTTTTACGCCAGGAGCCCGCGAGCGGTCACGCCCGCCCAGGCCAGCGCCATCATCGCTGCACTGCCGCCGTTCGTGACCACTGTCGGGCTCTTCGTCGACATGCCGCGCGCCGAATTGACCCGGCTGCTGAGCGAAGTTCCGCTGGACCTGCTGCAGTTCCATGGCGATGAAGGCCCGGACGACTGCGCAGGTTACGGCCGTCCATACATCAAGGCATTGCGAGTCAAGGCGGGTGACGACGTCGCCGCGGCGATCGCGCGCTACCCTGCGGCCTCCGGGATCCTTCTCGACACCTTTGTTGCGGGCACGCCCGGTGGCACCGGCGAGGCTTTCGACTGGAGCCTGGTGCCCCAAGATGCGGCAAAGCCACTGATCCTCGCGGGCGGGCTGACTCCGGAGAACGTCGCTGACGCGGTGCGCCAGGTGCGTCCCTACGCGGTGGATGTGAGCGGTGGCGTCGAGGCCAGCAAGGGCATCAAGGATGCCGCGAAGATTCAGGCCTTCATCCAGCAGGCACGCGGCTGAAATGCGGATCGCGGAAACTTTCGCGTGTCCGGCGGCTGGCGCGTCTCCTGCATATGTGACGGACGGCGATTCGCTGCCGTCCATAAGCGAGTTGCCCACGCAGGCGAAGCCTGCCGGGTCGCGTGGCAAGGCTGCGTCGATCGGGCCTGTTTATTACGAGGGCGATGGCAAGGTCATCGCCAGGGTGATCCCCGGACATATCGTCAGGGCCGGGATCGCAACCATGAATTCGCTCAAGGACATGCGCGGGGCTATGAACCGCTAGCGCGTGTTCGGGCCTGAAAGCTGTGGAGAACTAGAGCATGAGCAACTGGCTGGTAGACAAGCTGATCCCTTCGATCATGCGTTCCGAGGTGAAAAAGAGCTCGGTCCCGGAAGGCCTCTGGCACAAGTGCCCGTCCTGCGACGCGGTGCTGTACAAGCCCGAGCTGGAAAAGACGCTGGACGTCTGCCCGAAATGCAACCACCACATGCGCATCAATGCTCGCACCCGTCTGGATATCTTCCTGGATCCGGAAGGCCGTGAAGAAATCGGTGCCGACCTGGAGCCGGTGGATCGCCTGAAGTTCCGCGACAGCAAGAAGTACAAGGACCGCCTGGCGGCCGCGCAGAAGGATACCGGTGAGAAGGATGCCCTGATCGCCATGCGCGGCACCCTGCACAAGATGCCGATCGTGACCTGCGCCTTCGAATTCTCCTTCATGGGCGGTTCCATGGGCGCTATCGTCGGCGAGCGCTTCGTGCGTGCCGCCAACGTCGCCCTGGAGCAGCGCTGTCCGCTGGTGTGCTTCTCCGCGTCCGGCGGTGCCCGCATGCAGGAAGCCCTGATCTCCCTGATGCAGATGGCCAAGACCTCCGCAGCCCTGGCGCGCCTGCGCGAGGAGGGCATCCCGTTCATTTCCGTGCTGACCGACCCGGTCTACGGCGGCGTTTCCGCCAGCCTGGCGATGCTCGGCGACGTGATCGTCGGCGAGCCGCGTGCACTGATCGGCTTCGCCGGTCCGCGCGTGATCGAGCAGACCGTGCGCGAGAAACTGCCCGAAGGCTTCCAGCGCAGCGAATTCCTGCTGGAGCACGGCGCCATCGACATGATCATTCCCCGCGCGGAACTGCGTGAGCGCCTTGGCCGGCTGCTGGCGCAGATGATGCGTCTTCCTTCCCCGGCTATCGCATGACCCAGAGAACCCTTGCCGACTGGCTTTCCTATCTTGAACAACTCCACCCCACGGCTATCGACATGGGGCTGGAGCGCAGCCGCGAAGTCGCCAGCCGGCTCGGCCTGAGCCGGCCGGCGCCGAAGGTGATCACGGTCACCGGCACCAACGGCAAGGGTTCCACCTGTGCTTTCCTGGCCGCGCTGTTGCGCGCCCAGGGGCTCAAGGTCGGCGTGTACAGCTCGCCGCACCTGCAGCGTTACAACGAGCGGGTCCAGTTGAATGGCCAGGAGGCCAGCGACCAGGCGCTCTGCGACGCCTTTGCCGCCGTCGAGGCGGCGCGCGGCGAAATCTCCCTCACCTATTTCGAAATGGGCACCCTGGCCGCCTTCTGGCTGTTCCAGCATGCAGCGCTGGATGCCGTGGTGCTGGAAGTGGGCCTGGGTGGCCGCCTGGATGCGGTGAACCTGGTGGACGCCGACCTGGCGCTGGTGACCAGCGTTGGCCTGGATCACGCCGACTGGCTGGGTGATACCCGGGAAAGCGTCGCCTTCGAGAAAGCCGGCATCTTCCGCGCTGGCAAACCTGCCCTGTGTGGCGACCTCGACCCGCCGCAGCCGCTGCTGGAGCAAGCGAACGCACTGCCCGCCCCGTTGTTCCTCCGTGGCCGTGATTTCGACCTGGCGCAAGGCGAGGCCAACTGGCACTGGCGCGGCGTGAGCGCGTCCGGCCAGGTGCTGGAATTGCACGATCTGCCCCTGCTCGACCTGCCCATGGAAAACGCCGCCCTGGCGCTTCAGGCGTACGCACTGCTGGACATGCCCTGGCAGCCGGAGGCCTTGCAGGCTGCCCTGCTGGGCACCCGCGTCACGGGGCGTCTGGATCGCCGCCAGATCGATTGGCGCGGCAAGCGAATTTCCCTGCTGCTGGATGTCGGGCACAACCCCCAGGCGGCCGAATACCTGGCTGCGCGCCTGACCGCCCGACCTGTCGCCGGGCGCCGTTCGGCCGTGTTCGGCCTGCTTTCCGACAAGGATCTCCCCGGGGTTCTTCGCCCTCTGCAAGGCTGCCTGGCCAACTGGGCAGTCGCCCCGTTGCCGACGCCGCGGACCCGCCCCGCGTCCGAGTTGCAGGCGGCATTGACGAACCTGCATGCAAGCGTCAGTGTCCACGAAAATATCGCTGCAGCACTCGACGCACAGTGCGAGCAGGCGACACCGGACGACGAGATCCTGGTGTTCGGCTCGTTCTACAGTGTGGCTGAGGCGCTGAGCTGGCTGGAAAGCCGCGCAACGGGGGAGTAGGGGAAATGGCTGTACTGGACAAGGGACTCAAGCAACGTATCGTCGGCGCGCTCGTGCTGGTGGCGCTGGCGGTGATCTTCCTGCCGATGCTGTTCAGCCGTGAGGACGAGCTGCGCCAGGTCGTGGTCGAGGCCCCGCCGATGCCGAAAGCACCGGAAATGCCTGCGGTCGAGCTCGAGCAGGTCCAGGTGCCGGAACCCCAGGCGCTGCCCCAGGAACCCGTGCCGCCGCTGGAGCCGGCCGAAGATGCGCTGGCGTCCAATACGCCGGCGGTCGAGCAACCTGCTCCGGCTCCGGTTCCCGCTGCGCCTGCCCAGCCTGTTGCGCCGGCCGCTCCGGCGCAGCCGCAATCCCAATCCAAACCCCAGGTACAGGCCAAGGCGCCTGCTCCGGCGGCCCCCGTGGCCGAGGTGAAGACCGAAGAGAAGCGCCTGGACGTCAATGGACTGCCGGTCAGCTGGTCGATCCAGCTCGCCAGCCTGTCCAACCGCGCCAGTGCCGAGAACCTGCAGAAGAACCTGCGCAGCCAGGGTTACAACGCCTATATCCGCAGCGTCGAAGGCATGAACCGCGTCTTCGTCGGGCCGGTCATCGAGCGGGCCGAGGCCAATCGCCTGCGTGACCAGCTGGCGCGCCAGCAGAAGCTGAACGGCTTCATCGTTCGTTTCCAGCCGGAAAAGGGCTGACAGGTCGGGATAGTCGAGCCCTTTCGGTTCTGCGGGTTACCGGAGTCAAAGGGCTCTGCTAAAATGCAGCGCCTTTTCCGTTTGTGGGCCGCATCGTGGCATTCACCTGGGTCGATTGGACGATCATCGCCATCATCGCCGTTTCCAGTCTGGTCAGTTTGAGTCGGGGTTTCGTCAAGGAAGCTCTCTCGCTGCTGACATGGATAGTCGCAGGTGTAGTGGCCTGGACTTTCGGCGGCGCCCTGTCGTTGCACCTCACCGAATTCATCGAAATGCCTTCGGCGCGTATCATTGCCGCATGTTCCATTCTTTTCGTCGCCACCCTTCTGGTTGGCGCCTTGATCAATTTCCTGATCGGCGAGCTGGTCAGGGTCACCGGCATGGATGGCACCGACCGCGTCCTGGGCATGGCCTTTGGCGCCGCCCGTGGTGCGCTGCTGGTCGTGCTGCTGGTCGGCCTGCTCAGCCTGGCGCCGGTGCAACAGGATCCCTGGTGGCAGCAATCCACGCTGTTGCCGCATTTTCTAATGGTCGCCGACTGGTCGAAGAACCTCATTCTGGGCTTTACCAGTCAGTGGCTCGCGAGCGGCATCAGCTCACCCAGCTGATGCGTCGCACCCGAAAGAATGCCCTTCCATTTCCAACCGGTCTGGGCGGGTACTTGATTAGCCTGAACTACTAGCAGGGGTTGCGTCACATGTGTGGCATCGTCGGTATCGTCGGTAAGTCGAACGTCAATCAGGCGCTGTATGACGCGCTTACCGTCCTTCAGCATCGCGGCCAGGACGCTGCCGGTATTGTGACCAGCCATGATGGCCGGCTCTTCCTGCGCAAGGACAACGGCCTGGTGCGCGACGTCTTCCAGCAGCGCCACATGCAGCGCCTGGTCGGCAACATGGGCATCGGCCATGTGCGCTATCCCACCGCCGGCTCCTCCAGCTCCGCCGAAGCCCAGCCGTTCTACGTGAACTCGCCCTACGGCATCACCCTGGCGCACAACGGCAACCTGACCAACGTCGAGCAGCTGGCCAAGGAAATCTACGAATCCGATCTGCGCCACGTGAACACCAACTCCGACTCGGAAGTGCTGCTCAACGTATTCGCCCACGAGCTGGCCCACCGCGGCAAGCTGCAGCCCACCGAGGAAGATGTGTTCGCCGCCGTTTCCGGTGTGCACGAACGCTGCAAGGGCGGTTATGCCGTGGTGGCGATGATCACCGGCTATGGCATCGTCGGCTTCCGCGATCCCCACGCGATCCGCCCGATCGTCTTCGGCCAGCGCCACACCGACGAAGGCGTGGAATACATGATTGCCTCCGAAAGCGTCGCCCTCGACGTGCTCGGCTTCACCCTGATCCGTGACCTGGCTCCGGGCGAAGCGGTGTACATCACCGAGGACGGCAAGCTCTACACCCGCCAGTGCTCGGCTGACCCGCAGTACTCCCCCTGCATCTTCGAGCACGTCTACCTGGCGCGCCCGGACTCCATCATGGATGGCATCTCCGTCTACAAGGCGCGTCTGCGCATGGGCGAGAAGCTGGCCGAGAAGATCCAGCGCGAGCGTCCCGATCATGACATCGACGTGGTGATCCCGATCCCGGATACCAGCCGCACTGCAGCCCTGGAGCTGGCCAAGCACCTGGGCGTGAAGTTCCGCGAAGGTTTCGTGAAGAACCGCTACATCGGCCGTACCTTCATCATGCCGGGCCAGGCCGCGCGCAAGAAGTCGGTACGCCAGAAGCTCAACGCCATCGAACTGGAATTCCGCGGCAAGAATGTGATGCTGGTGGACGACTCCATCGTGCGCGGCACCACCTGCAAGCAGATCATCCAGATGGCCCGCGAAGCCGGCGCCAAGAATGTCTACTTCTGCTCGGCTGCCCCGGCGGTGCGCTACCCGAACGTCTACGGCATCGACATGCCCAGCGCCCACGAGCTGATCGCCCACAACCGTTCCACCGAGGAAGTGGCCGAGCTGATCGGTGCCGACTGGCTGGTTTACCAGGACCTGCCGGACCTGATCGATGCAGTGGGCGGCGGCAAGGTGAAGATCGACCATTTCGACTGCGCCGTATTCGATGGCCAATACATCACCGGGGATGTCGACGAGCAGTATCTGAACAAGATCGAGCAGGCGCGCAACGACGCTTCCAAGGCCAAGGCCCACGCGGTCAGCGCCATTATCGATCTGTACAACAACTGATCTGCAGGCCGTAGTCTCGCGCCACAGGTCGATAGCCCGGATTCCATCCGGGCTACGTTTTTGAAGAGGTGGGAACATGACGAAGGAATGGGAAGCCGGAAGGCTGGACAGTGACCTGGAAGGCGCGGCCTTCGAAACCCTGGCTGTGCGTGCCGGACAGCGTCGCACGCCGGAGGGTGAGCACGGCGAGGCCATGTTCCTCACCTCCAGCTACGTGTTCCGCTCCGCTGCCGACGCCGCAGCGCGCTTTGCCGGCGAAGTGCCGGGCAACGTCTATTCGCGTTACACCAACCCGACTGTGCGAACCTTCGAAGAGCGCATCGCCGCACTGGAAGGGGCCGAGCAGGCCGTGGCCACCGCGTCCGGCATGTCCGCCATCCTCGCCATCGCCATGAGCCTGTGCAGTGGTGGCGACCACGTGTTGGTGTCCCGCAGCGTATTCGGCTCCACCATCAGTCTGTTCGAGAAGTACCTCAAGCGCTTCGGCATCGAAGTCGACTACCCGGCCCTGTCCGATCTGGACGGCTGGAAGGCGGCAATCAAGCCCAATACCAAACTGCTGTTCGTCGAGTCGCCGTCCAACCCCCTGGCAGAGCTGGTCGACATTTCGGCCCTGGCCGACATCGCCCACGAGAAGGGCGCCTTGCTGGTGGTGGACAACTGCTTCTGCACCCCGGCCCTGCAACAGCCGCTGAAACTGGGGGCCGACATCGTCATGCATTCGGCCACCAAGTACATCGACGGCCAGGGCCGCACCATGGGCGGCGTGGTCGCCGGCCGTGCCGAGCACATGAAGGAAGTCGTGGGTTTCCTGCGTACCGCGGGCCCGACTCTCAGCCCCTTCAACGCCTGGGTGATGATCAAGGGTCTGGAAACGCTGCGTGTGCGCATGCAGGCCCACTGCGCCAGCGCCCTGGAAATCGCGCGCTGGCTGGAGCAGCAGCCCGGTATCGAGCGCGTCTACTACGCCGGGCTGGAAAGCCATACGCAGCACGAACTGGCCAAGCGCCAGCAGAAGGGCTTCGGCGCGGTGGTCAGCTTCGAGGTCAAGGGCGGCAAGGAAGCAGCCTGGCGCTTCATCGATGCCACCCGGATGATCTCCATCACCACCAACCTGGGCGACACCAAGACCACCATCGCCCATCCGGCCACCACCTCCCACGGCCGCCTGTCGCCGCAGGAGCGTGCCAACGCGGGCATCAGCGACAGCCTGATCCGCCTGGCCATCGGCCTGGAAGACCTGGACGACCTCAAGGCCGACCTGAAGCGCGGACTCGCTGCACTGTAACTGGCTGCGGCCTTCTTGCCTGTGGGGCAGGGAGGTCGCGCTGGGCCCCGCAGTGAGGCGAGTCCGCTGCGTTGGGTTTTGCTTCGCGTGCGGAGCGCCGCGCGACGGAGCGTCCGCTAGGGTGCGTTGTACGCACCAGTGCAGTACCTCAACGAAGGCGAGAAAGCAGGTGCCGCCCCGAGGCGGCACCTGCTGATCCTCAATCCGTAGCGGTACGCACCGGATTGCGAAGGGCGGCGAGCGAGTCGTGCGCTGCGCCGATCGGCTGGTCATTCAGCAGTGCCTTGCACAGCGATATGCACAATCCCACCATCACCAGCAGGAAGGGCGCGGCGAAGATGATGGCGGCGGTCTGCAGTGCATTGAGGCCGCCCATCACCAACAGCACCGAGGCCGCAGCGCTAGTCAGCACGCCCCACAGCGCCACCAGCCAGCACGGCGGCTTCAGGCTGCCGCGGGCGCAGAGCATGCCCATGACGATGGCGCCCGCATCGGCCCCAGATATGAAGAACACACCCACCAGCACAATGGCCGCGAATGAGGTCAGCGCCGCGGCGGGATACTGCGCCAACAACATGAACAGCGCCACCGCCGGCCCCTGGTCCTTCACCGCTGCGGCGATGCCGCCCGCGCCGGCCAGTTCCGAGTACAGCGCCGAACCGCCCATGATCGCGAACCACACCATCGTCACCCCGCTGGGAATGACGATCACGCCGGTCACGAATTCGCGAATGGTACGGCCGCGCGAAATGCGCGCGATGAAGGTGCCTACGAAGGGTGCCCAGGAAATCCACCAGGCCCAGTAGAAGATGGTCCAGCCGGCGAGCCACTTGCCATCGCTGAACGCCGCGGTGCGGAACGACATCGGTATCAGTTGCTGGAGGTATTCGCCTATCGAGGCCACCAGCGTATTGACGATGAATACGCTGGGGCCCACTGCCGCCAGGAAGAGCAGCAGTAGCACCGCGATCACCATGTTCAGGTTGCTCAGGAACTGCACCCCCTTGCCCACGCCGGAAATGGCGGAAAGGATGAACAGCACCGTCATCACCACGATGATCGCCAGCGCGATGCTGTTCGATTCGCCGGTGTTCCACAGGTAGTTCAGACCGCTGTTGATCTGCTGCGCGCCGAGGCCGAGCGAGGTGGCGGTGCCGAACAGCGTGGCCAGGACCGCCAGGATGTCGATCGACTTGCCCAGCGGTCCGCGTACGCCTGCCTCGCCAATCAGCGGCGTAAAGGCACTGGAGATCAGGTTGGGCAGTCCCTTGCGGAACGAGAAATAGGCGATGACCAGGCCGACGATGGCGTAGATCGCCCAGGGGTGGAATGCCCAATGGAAGTAGGCGTAGCCCATGGCGATCTTGGCCGCTTCCCTGGAGTGGGGCGGCGCCAGTTCGGGCGGAATGCTCGAAAAGTGCGTGATCGGTTCGGCCACGCCCCAGAACATGAGCCCGATGCCCATGCCGACGCTGAACATCATCGCGATCCAGGAAGAGGTTCTGAACTCGGGTTGTTCATCGTCCTTGCCGAGTTTGATCCGGCCGAAGCGGCTGAATGCCAGGAACAGGGCGAAGCCCAGGAAGAACGCAGTGGATAGGACGAAGCTCCAGCCGAACCAGTCGATGATCTTGTCCAGCAGCGCCTGCGCCGCAGTCGACAAGCCCTTGGGCCAGATCGCCCCTCCGGCGACCAACGAGGCCGATATCACGACAGCCCCCCAGAATACGACCTTGTCGACGGGTGATTTGGGTGTCTTGTGCATAGGCCTCCTCAAGCTTTGCGTACTTTTTCTTGTAGGTTTGAAACCTGCCGCTGGGCGACGGTCCGAGCCCCGTAATGGTCGCGTGGCCGCTGAAGCGCTTCTTGCGCGTGGACGATGCTCGCCGATCCAATTGCGACAGACTTCGACCAGACGGTTGCGCTGGCGCCGCTGGCATTACATCGCCGGTGGCCATTTCCAGGCAATTGGCAAGGCGGCTGTTGTGATGTTGAAGAGCGTTTGCGGGCACAGCTCGCAGGATGGGGCGCTTGCGATACCCATCGATCAAGGTCGATCGGAATCGCCTGGCTTCATCACATCCTGTGAGGGGAGGAGGCGGCGCAGCGCGTTGGGCCTGCGCCCTGACCAGCCTAGGGCGCGTCGTGCGCTTTCTGCGCCAGGCGTTCGCGGCAGAAGTCCACGAACAGCTGTGCGGGCTTGGTGAGCTGGCCGCGCTTGAGGCGGGCGGCGACCAGGCCGGAGGTGGCGACGGGTTCGGCGACGTCGACGGTGACCACTTTCTTGCCGTCGTAGGTGCACTCCGAATGGGGGCGGGTGACCAGCAGGGAGAAGCCGAAACCCTGGCCGACCATGCCGCGCACCATCTCGATCGACGGCGAGCTGAAGACGATGTTGGGCGTCAGGCCCAACTCGTGGAACAGGCTGACGAAATAGGTCCGGCTCGGCTGCACGTCCAGGAGGATCATCGGCTCCAGGCAGAGGTCGCGCAGGGACACCTGGGCCTGGTTGGCGAAGCGGTGGTTTTCCGGCAGCAGGGCGTACGGCTTCTGCGGCGGCATCAGCGGCTCGGTGGCGATGGTGCTGTCCAGGTCGTGTTCGTAGAGGAAGGCGAGGTCGAAGGTACCGGCGGTCAGGCCCTGCACCAGCTCCTGCTGCTCGCCGTCGCGGATGCGAATGTCCACGCCGGGATACAGCTCGCGGAAGCCGGCGATGAGCTGGGGCAGGTAGAGCGGGGCGACGGTTTCGAAGCAGCCGATGTCGATCTGCCCGGCGACGATGTCGTTGTCGGCCAGGGCGTTCTGTTCGAACTCGCGGGCCACCCGCAGCAGCTCCTGGGCCTTCTCGTAGAAGCGCGTGCCGCTGGGGGTCAGGGACACGCCCTGGGCGTGGTGGCGGATGAACAACTGCACCCCGAAGCTCTCTTCCAGGCCCTTGATGGCGGTGGAGATGGACGGTTGGGCGATGTACAGCTTGCGCGAGGCCTCGGCCACGCTGCCGGCCTCCACCGTTGTCACGAAATACTTGAGTTGTCGCAAGGTATAAGCAGCCACGGGCACCTCTGCTGTCGGCCGCCTGCGCACGCGCGAGGCGATTCTGTGTGCTTGTCGTTGTGGGGGGAACTTACCTCAGGCAGCGCCTGCGAGGCCGCATGAGCTGCCGAGTTTTTTCATATGACTCGAGCATAATTTTAATAATTTTCCTATGCCTGAAGCTGGAGCACCATCTGCCTCGACCCGAATAACAACCTGACCGCGCAGACGGTCGATCTGGGAGTGCAGCGTGTTCGATCTTGGCTATTGGCAGCAGCGGGCTGCCCGGCAAGCATTCACTGACAAGGCGTTGATCGGCGGTCGCCAGGTGTCCGCCGCCTCCGGCGCAACCTTCGACTCGATCAATCCGGCCACCAACCAGTTGCTGGCCCGCGTCGCCGCCTGTGGCGAGGCGGAAGTCGACCTGGCCGTGCGCACCGCGCGCCGCGCCTTCAATGACGGCCCCTGGGCGCGCATGGCACCGTCGGAACGCAAGAAGATACTGCTGCGCCTCTCCGAGCTGATGCTGGCCCATCGCGAGGAGCTGGCCCTGCTGGACTCGTTGAACATGGGCAAGCCGGTGATGGACGCCTACAACATCGACGTACCGGGCGCGGCCCATGTGTTCGCCTGGTACGGCGAGGCGCTGGACAAGCTCTACGATCAGGTTGCGCCCACCGCGGCCAGTGCGCTGGCCACCATCACCCGCGAAGCGCTGGGCGTGGTCGCCGCCGTGGTGCCCTGGAACTTCCCCCTCGACATGGCTGCCTGGAAGCTGGCGCCGGCCCTGGCCGCCGGCAACAGCGTGGTGCTGAAGCCCGCCGAGCAGTCGCCGTTCTCCGCCTTGCGCCTGGCTGAACTGGCACTCGAAGCCGGGCTGCCCGAAGGCGTGTTGAACGTGGTGCCGGGCCTGGGCGAGAGCGCCGGCAAGGCCCTTGGCCTGCACCCCGACGTGGATTGCCTGGTGTTCACCGGCTCCACCCAGGTGGGCAAATACTTCATGCAGTATTCGGCCCAGTCCAACCTCAAGCAGGTCTGGCTGGAATGTGGCGGCAAGAGCCCGAACCTGATCTTCGAGGACTGCCGCGACCTGGACCTGGCCGCGGAGAAAGCCGCCTTCGGCATTTTCTTCAACCAGGGTGAAGTCTGCTCGGCCAACTCGCGCCTGTATGTGCAACGTTCCATCCAGGACGAATTCATCGAACGCCTGCTGGCCAAGGCCCGCGACTGGATGCCCGGCGATCCGCTGGACCCGGCCAGCCGCGCCGGCGCCATCGTCGATGCCGGACAAACCGCCCGCGTCATGTCCTTCATCGAAGGGGCGCAAGGGGAGGGCGCGCGACTGCTCGCCGGCGGTCGTCGCCTGACCTTCAACGGCTCCAGCAACTTTGTCGAACCCACTGTCTTCGCCGATGTGCGCAGCGACATGCAACTGGCTCGGGAAGAAGTGTTCGGCCCGGTGCTGGCCATCAGCGCCTTCGACAGCGAAGAAGAGGCGATACGCCTGGCCAACGACAGCATCTACGGCCTGGCCGCCTCGGTGTGGAGCGACGACCTGCACCGCGCCCATCGCGTCGCCCGCGCACTCAAGGCGGGAACGGTATCGGTGAACACGGTGGACGCTCTGGACGTCGCGGTGCCCTTCGGCGGCGGCAAGCAATCCGGCTTCGGCCGCGACCTCTCGCTGCATTCCTTCGACAAGTACAGCCAGCTGAAAACCACCTGGTTCCAGCTGCGCTGAGATTCACCCGGCCGCACGCCCCTGCAGCGCGCGGCCGGCCATAACAAGAAACACATACCCTCCGCGTGGTGCCACGCGCGGGGTCATGACTGTCTCGGCAACTGATCACAACTTACAAGTAGTGAGGGAGTTTCCATGCTCAAGCCCTTCCCGTGCATCCGTGCCACCCTCGGTATCGCCCTGCTGGCCAGTGCCAGCGTGCCGGCCCTGGCCGAGTCCTCCAGGCTCACCGTGATCTCCTTCGGCGGTGCCACCAAGGCCGCGCAGGAAGTGGCCTTTTACAAACCTTTCGAACAGAGCGGCGCCGGCAAGGTGGTGGCCGGCGAGTACAACGGCGAGCTGTCCCGGGTGAAGGCCATGGTGGACATCGGCCAGGTCACCTGGGACGTGGTGGAAGTGGAGAGTCCCGAACTGCTGCGCGGTTGCGAGGAAGGCTTGTTCGAACGCATGGACCCGGCCGTGCTCGGCCAGTCCGCCAGCTACATACCTGGCACCGTCAGCGAGTGCGGCGTGGCCAACTACGTCTGGTCCATGGTGCTGGCCTACAACGCCGACAAGCTGGCCAGTGCGCCCGGTTCCTGGGCGGACTTCTGGGACACCCAGCGCTTCCCCGGCAAGCGCGGCCTGCGCAAGGGCGCCAAGTACACCCTGGAGGCGGCACTGCTGGCCGACGGGGTGAAGCGCGAGGACCTTTACAAGGTGCTGGAAACCCCCGACGGCGTATCCCGTGCATTCCGCAAGCTGGATGAGATCAAGCCGCATATCCAGTGGTGGGAAGCCGGCGCCCAGCCGCCGCAATGGCTGGTGGCCGGCGACGTGGTGATGTCCGCTGCCTACAACGGTCGCATTGCCGCCGCGCAGCAGGAAGGCTCGAAACTGACCATTGTCTGGAACGGCAACCTCTACGACCCGGATCACTGGGCCATCGTCCGTGGCAGCCCGAACAAGGCACTGGCCGAGCGCTTCATCGCTTTCGCCAGCCAGGCGGAAACCCAGAAGACCTTCTCCAGCCAGATCCCCTACGGCCCGGTCCACAAGGACGCCCTGGCCGCCTTGCCCGCCGCGACCCAGGCGCAACTGCCCACTGCACCGGCCAACCTGGCCGAGGGGCAGCTGGTCAGCGCAGAGTTCTGGGTCAACCACGGCGAGGAGCTGGAAGAGCGCTTCAACGCCTGGGCAGCACGTTGATCCATCCGCAATTGGGGGCGGGCGGCGTCCCGCTTCAGTCCCCCTGCGTCCTGCGGACGCCGCCGGGCACGGTGGCCGAGCGGGCGCGATTGGCGAGGCCGGCCCCCGTCGTACCTGCCTGACCAGGCCCGCCGGCATCCACGGCCGGGCGAACAGATAACAAATACAAGATTGGAGAATGTCATGACTGCAAGTGTGTCCATTCCTGCCCAGGGGCAGGAGGAGGTGGGCGGTTTCCGCCGGGTGCTGGGGCTGGGGGCGCTGCTCTCGGTGGCCATCGGCCTGGTGGTATCCCAGGGGGTGATGGTGCTGATGCTGCAGGGCGCCGGTTTCTCCGGCCTGGGCTTCATCGTGCCGCTGGGGCTGGCTTACCTCCTGGCCCTGAGTTACGCCTGTTCCTTCTCCGAACTGGCGCTGATGATTCCCCGCGCCGGTGGCCTTTCCAGCTACACCGAAGTGGCGCTGGGGCACTTCCCGGCCATCCTCGCGACCTTCTCCGGCTACGTGGTGGTAGCGATGTTCGCGCTGTCGGCCGAACTGCTGCTGCTCGACCTGATCGTCGGCAAGATCTACCCGGGCGTGTTCCCGCCGTTCAGCATCGCCTTCGGCGTGCTCGGCCTGTTCACCGTCCTCAACCTGATGGGCATCGACATCTTCGCCAGGCTGCAGACCGCACTGGCGGCGGTGATGGTGTTCGTGCTGCTGTTGCTGGGCATTGCCGCCATCGTCGAAGGCGCGCCGAGTGAAACCGCCCGCAGCGTGATCCAGGGCGACTGGAACCCCATGGGCACTGGTGTGCTGACGCTTACCGCCCTGGCTGTGTGGGGCTTCGTCGGCGCCGAGTTCGTCTGCCCGCTGGTGGAGGAAACCAAGCGGCCGGAGCGCAACATCCCGCGCTCGATGATCATCGGCCTGACAGTGATCTTCTTCACCATCGCTCTCTACTGCCTGGGGGCGCTGTTCATGGTGCCGCAGGAAGCGCTGACCACCGACGCGCTGCCGCACTACCTGTTGGCCACCACAGTGTTCGGCAAGGCCGGTGAGCTGTTCCTGGTGATCGCCTCGGTGACCGCCACGTTCAGCACCCTGAACTCTTCCCTCGCGTCCATTCCGCGCATGCTCTATGGCATGGCGCAGAACGGCCAGGCGTTCCCGATCCTCAAGCGCCTCAGTCCGCGCGCCCGTACGCCCTGGGTGTCGGTGCTGTTCGTGTCGGCCATCACTGGTCTGCCGATCCTGGTGCTGGGGCAGGACGCCGCCTCGGTCAACCTGCTCCTGCTGGCCGCCGCGCTGGCCTGGCTGCTGGCCTACATCATCGTCCACCTGGATGTGATCGCCTTGCGTCGTCGCTACCCGGCCATCGCCCGTCCGTTCAAGACGCCGTTCTATCCGCTGCCGCAGCTTTTCGGTATCGCCGGGATGCTCTACGCCATCTGGTATGCCTCGCCGAGCCCGGACATGACCGGAAAGATCTTCGGCATCGCTGGCGTGGTGCTGGGGCTGGTGTCGGTGATCACGGTGGTGTGGATCAAGGTCGTGATGCGCAAGGACCTGTTCCGCCCCGAATCCCTGGAGAACATCCACTGACCCTGTGACCGATTCACCCGGGGCCGGTCCGGTCCCGATCCCGCCCGACCGCGTGCCGGGCCCTTGCCCGCCGCTGGCCTTGCATCATTGCCGCGGCCGCAGGGCGCCCGGCGGGCAGGGCAGCTTTTTCGTATAGCCCGAAGACAATTTTAATAATTTCGCTGCCCGGCGGCTTAAGCCAGCATCAGGTACCCCTGAATACCGGGACGAGGAGACCCCTAACAATGAACGCTCAATTCCAGGCCCAACGTGAAACCCGTGACTACCAGGCAGCCGATGCGGCCCACCACATCCATGCCTTCCTCGACCAGAAGGCGCTGAACGCCGAAGGGCCGCGGGTGATCGTTGGCGGCGAGCGCCTCCACCTCTGGGACAACGACGGCAAGCGCTACCTCGATGGCATGTCCGGACTGTGGTGCACCAACCTCGGCTACGGCCGCAAGGACCTCACCGCTGCCGCTACCCGCCAGCTGGAGCAGCTGCCGTACTACAACATGTTCTTCCACACCACCCACCCGGCGGTGGTGGAGCTGTCGGAACTGCTGTTCAGCCTGCTGCCGGGCCACTACAGCCACGCCATCTACACCAACTCCGGTTCCGAGGCGAACGAAGTGCTGATCCGCACCGTGCGCCGCTACTGGCAGATCCTCGGCAAGCCCGAGAAGAAGATCATGATCGGCCGCTGGAACGGCTACCACGGCTCCACCCTGGGGGCCACGGCCCTCGGCGGCATGAAGTTCATGCACGAGATGGGCGGCATGCTGCCGGACATCGCCCACATCGGCGAGCCGTACTACTTCGCCGAAGGCGGCGACCTGACGCCGGAAGAGTTCGGCCTGCGCGCCGCCCGCCAGCTGGAGGAGAAGATCCTCGAACTGGGCGCCGACAAGGTGGCTGCATTCGTCGCCGAACCCTTCCAGGGCGCCGGCGGCATGATCTTCCCGCCGGAAAGCTACTGGCCGGAAATCCAGCGCATCTGCCGCAAGTACGACGTGCTGCTGTGCGCCGACGAAGTGATCGGCGGCTTCGGTCGCACCGGCGAGTGGTTCGCCCACCAGCACTTCGGTTTCGAACCGGACACCCTGTCCATCGCCAAGGGCCTGACCTCCGGCTACATCCCCATGGGCGGCCTGATCCTCAGCAAGCGCATGGCCGAAGTGCTGGTGGAACAGGGCGGCGTGTTCGCCCACGGCCTGACCTATTCCGGCCACCCCGTGGCGGCGGCCGTGGCCATCGCCAACCTCAAGGCGCTGCGTGACGAAGGCGTGGTGGCCCAGGTGAAGAATGACACCGGCCCCTACCTGCAGCAGTGCCTGCGCGAGGTGTTCGGCAACCACCCGCTGGTGGGCGATATCCAGGGCGCCGGCTTCGTTGCCGCGCTGCAGCTGGCCGAAGACAAGGCCACCCGCAAGCGTTTCGCCAACGAAAACGACATCGCCTGGCGTTGCCGCACCATCGGCTTCGAGGAGGGCGTGATCATCCGTTCCACCCTGGGCCGCATGATCATGGCGCCAGCCCTGGTGGCCACTCGTGCCGAGATCGACGAACTGGTGAGCAAGACGAAAATCGCGGTGGATCGCACCGCGCAGGAGCTGGGACGTCTCTGACGCCCACTACGGATTGCCGGCGACCAGGGCCGGCGGCCCGACACCACAGCTGCTAGGCAGTTTTACGGCGCCCGGGATTGCTGCCCGCGCGCCGTTTTTTATGGCGGGATTCTGGTGGCCTGTTGCTGTAGGGGCGAATTCATTCGTCAAGCAGGCCGAAGGTCTGCCCCTTGGGGTCGCTTCGCAACCCTTGGCGATTGAGATCGCCCTACAACGATTCAGCACCACAGAGACCTGACGACGAACGGTTGGCGAGGATATATTGCGTTCGTAATATTACGAGCGTAATTTAAGTCCACCGCTTGAAGCCCCAAGCCCTTTCCCCGGAGACAGAACCATGAGCGAACAGAAGCACCAAGGCGTTGCCCTGATCACTGGCGCATCCACCGGTATCGGTGCCACCTATGCCAGGCGCCTTGCCGAGCGGGGCCATGACCTGCTGCTGGTCGCCCGCGACCAGAACCGCCTGGAAGACCTGGCCGTCCAGCTGCGCGAACAGGCGGGCGTGAAGGTGGAAGTGCTGAAGGCCGACCTCACCGAGAAGACCGAGCTCAACCGCGTGGCCCAGCGCCTGCGCAGCGACGCCGCCATCAGCATGCTGGTGAACAACGCCGGCGTGGCCATCAGCGGCAGCCTGCTGGACACCGACCTGGAGCGCTTCGACGCGATGATCCAGCTCAACGTGGTGGCCGTGACCCACCTGGCCGCCGCCGCTGCCGCCAACTTCGTCGCCCAGGGGCGCGGCACCCTCATCAATATCGCCTCGGTGCTGGCCCTCGCGCCGGAAATGTTCAACGGCACCTACAGCGGCACCAAGGCCTTCGTGCTGAACCTCAGCCAGTCGCTGAATCAGGAAGTGGGAGAGAAGGGCGTGCGCGTGCAGGTGGTGCTGCCGGGCGCGACCCGCACGGAAATCTGGGAACGCTCGGGCACCGGTATCGAGAACATCCCGCAGGACATCCTCATGGACGTGGGCGAGATGGTGGACGCGGCGCTGGCCGGACTCGACCAGGGCGAACTGGTGACCATCCCCTCGTTGCCGGAAAAGGAAGACTGGGACCGCTTCACCGCGGCGCGCTTCCACATGGCGCCGAATCTCTCGCGCTCGGCGGCGGCGGAGCGTTACAAGGCCTGAGCGCCATCAGCGCTCGAGGCGGTTGGCAAGGCAGGGCCGATTGGCCCTGCACTGTAGTGAGCCACGCACGGCCGGCCTTCATTCCTGTGTGCCAAGGCATTTTCCGGGCCGCGACAGGCACCTGTCGTTGATGCCATCCTTGCGCCTTCCCCAGCATTTCCCAGACGGCAGCCCGGACCGACCCATGCCCCTCAACATCAAGGACATCATCGACAACGCCTCACTGCGTACCCGCCTGCTCAGTGGCGCGGCTGGCCTGTCGCGCCGTGTGCGCTGGGCCCATGTCTGTGAACTTGCCGATCCCACCGAGTGGCTGGGCGAGGGTGATCTGTTGATGACCACGGGGATCGGCATTCCCGCCGATGCCAGCCAGCAAACGGTCTATCTGGAGCGTCTGGCCCAGGCCAAGGTGGCCGGCCTGATGATCGGCGAGAACATGCAGGCGCCGGCGAATATCCAGGCCTTGCAGGCCACTGCCGAGCAGTTGGATTTCCCGCTGCTGATGACCCACTACTCGGTGCCGTTCTCGGCGGTGACCCGCGCCATCCTCGAAGCCGACAAGCAGGAAGAGTTCGAGCGTCGCAACGCCATCAGCCGCCTGTACGAAAGCGCCAGGATGGGCCTGCGCGGAATAGGTGTCCGAGCCCTGCTGGAGCGGCTGGCGAAGGATGTGCGGGCGCGGCTCTACCTGTTCGATGCGCGCAGCCTGGAGCCCTGGCAGCCGACGCTCGAACCCTTGCCGGTAGCCTGGCGCGAGGCGCTGCTGGGCCGTCGCCAGGAGTTGCGCGGGGCGGCACCGGCGGTACTGCGATGCACGCTCAGTGATCTGGACGACGAGGCCCTGGTGATGGCGCTGCCGTCACAACCCTCCTGCGAAATACTCGCTCATGGCGGGGAACTGCTGGACTACGGCCTGCTGCACCACCTGGTGGGCGTGCTGGGAATCGAACTGGAGCGCCTGCACGCGGAACAGGAGCGGCAGCTGCGCCTGGGTTCCGAACTGCTCGACGACCTGCTGCAGCAGCGGCTGGGGGAACGCGCCGCGCGGGAACGCCTGGCGCAGCTGCAATGCCCGGTGGAAGAGTCGACAGTGGCGCTGGCCCGCCACCCGGCAGGGCTGGCGGAGGATTGGCAGCAGCGCCTGCGGCGCCGTGGCCTGGTGTTCCTGGCGCGCAGCATGGGCCAGGAACTGGTGGTGATGATCCGGGTGCGGGGAAGCGCAGCGCTCCTGCAGGCCGAACTGGGTTGTCCGCTGGGGCTGAGCAACCGGGTCGGGCACCCGGCGCGGGCCCAGGAGGCGCTGCGCGAGGCGCGCCTTGCCCTGGCCCATGCCTCTGCACGCTACCCCCTGGTGGCCTATGACAGCGTGCAGGCTGAACAACCCTGGCTACCCGGCAGCCTGGAAGAGGCCGCGCGCGTCCATCGCAGCGTGCTCGGCGCGCTGGCCGATTACGACCAGCAGCAAGGCACGCAGTTGCAGGAGACGCTGCGGGTCTTCCTGGAGCAGAACCGCTCCTGGCAGAAGGCCGCGCAGCATCTGAACGTGCACAAGCAGACCCTGGTGTATCGGGTGCGCCGTATCGAGGAAATCACCGGCCGCTCTCTGGATAGCACCGAGGATGTCGCGGTGCTCTGGATCGCGCTTCGCGCCGGGGAAATCGCCGGAACCAGGGCCTGATGGCGAGGCTCGCCGGGCCCGTTACCAGCTGCTCGGCAACAGGCCCAGGGCCGAAACCACCGCGTAGACGCCACTGGCGGCGAACATCAGCACGATGAAACCCTGGATCAGCGGATGGGCGTACCAGCCGCAGGTGAACTCGGGAGTCCGGTCGCCGGCCCGGCGTGCCGCATTGAGCAGCAGGATCGGGATGATACCCATCAGCACGCCGCCGAAGGTGCCGGCGAAGTAGAGCGCATCGACGAAGCTGCCCAGGCCCGAGTACGCCAGCAGGAACGGCGGGACGGCCACCAGGGCGAGCACGGCCAGGCGCTTGCGGCGATCGGTTTCGCTGCCCAGGCGGAAGTGGTCGAAGATGTTGGTGAAAAGGCAGCCACCCAGGCCCCAATAGGAGGTGAGCATGGCCAGCAGGGCGAAGGTGTTGGCCACGTAATAGGCCCACAGGCCGAGCGACTTGCCCCAGCTCAGGGTGGCGACCTCGCTGAGGTTCTCGCTGCCCACCAGCGCGATGACCGACGCGGGAATGGCGGCCACCAGCACGAAGGTCAGCACCATCCCGAGCACGATCAGCCGGGGGAGACGCTTCGGCGTCGTCAGGTTGCCACGGACCAGTTCAGGAACCAGGAACTGCGCACCGAAGACGAAGACGGCGAGGTTGAACACGGGCACCACGTACTGCCACTGGCTCTGCCAGAGATGCGCGATACGCGTGTCATCGTGCAGCAGGGTGGCGCCTATCAGCATGCAGACGATGGTCACCATGCCGGCGCTGATGAGCTTTTCGCCCACGCCCAGGGCCTTGAGGCCAAGGTAGAGAACCAGCGCGGAGGGCACGAAGAAGATCAGGCTGCCCAGCTGCCGGCTCATGCCGTATTCGCCGAAGAAGTCGGTCATGATGTTGCCGCTGCCGGTCATGTAGGCGACCAGGGCGCCGTAGCTGTTGGCGGCGACGGCAATGAAGATCAGCCACCCTCCCAGCGAGCCGAGGTAGCGCCGCGACAGGCCGCTGAGCTGCTTGTTGCCCCGGGTTCGCAGGCTGGCTTCGGCGACGTAGAGCATGGTGATGATGCAGAAGATGCAGGTGATCGCCAGGCACACCAGCAAGGGCAGGTAGCCCACCTTGCGTGCGGCGTAGGCCATGCTGAGCACGCCTGCGCCGATATTGGTGCCGATGATGATGGCAATGGATTCCAGCGAGCCCAGGGCATGGGCCTTGAGGCCGGGTTCCAGTTCGATCCGTTCGTTCATACCCACTTCTTGTTTCCTCTTTTGTTCGGGGCGGGGCAGGGCCTCGGCGTTCAGCCGAGGATCAGATAGGTCTTGCGCAGGGTCTGGCGGATTTCCCAGGTGCCCTGGGTGTTGGCGGTGAAGTACAGGACGTCGCCGGCACGGAACTCGATGGTTTCGCCGTCGTCCGGGGTGAAGCTGCCTTCGCCGCTGATCACGTAGCTGTATTCGGCTTCGGCCACCTGGCGGCGGAACCGGCCCGGGCTGCATTCCCAGAAACCGGTCGTGGCGTTGCGGTCCGCCAGGACCTGGTGCCCGGCGCTACGGCTCATGGCGACGGGCTGGCCGATGGGGGCGCCCACCGGGGCCGCCTCGGAAAAGCTGCTTTCGTCATTCAGGCGCAAGAGTAAGGGGGACATGTCTGGCTCCTCAGGATTTGTCTTCGAGTCCGGCAGGCGCGAAGCGCGCGAGAAAACGGTCCAGGCTGGCCGGCGCGATGCCGCTCAGTTCCGCGCGCTCCTTGCGGATCACCGCGTTGCGCACCATCGATCCGCCGATATAGCGCAGTGGCTCCGGCGGGAAGCGACGGCAATGGCGTTCCACCAGCGGGCAGCGGCTCCACTCGTCGTCTCGGCCCAGGGCCAGGCTGGCGAGGATGCGGCCCCCCAGGCGGCTGGGGCCCACGCCATTGCCGCTCCAGCCGATGCCGTAGTGGATGTTGGCCTGGCCGCCCAGGCGGCCGAAGATCGGCAGGCTGTCATAGGTGCGGTCGATGGGGCCGGACCAGCGATGGGTCAGGCCGACGTCGCCGAGCTGGGGATAGGTGCGGCGCAGATCCGCCTCGGTGAGCTGGAGGCTGGCCGCGTCCTCGCTGAACACCGGACCGATGCGCGAACCGTAGGCGATGGCGCCGGTGCCCTTGCCGAAGGCGATGCGGCCATCGCGGGTGGTGCGGTAGTAATCCACCATGAGCTGTGAGTCGGTAATGGCTTCTCCGCCGCTCCAGCCGGCTTTCGCCAGGCGCTCGGGGATGGCCTCGGTGACCACGATGGAACTGTTGACCGGGACCATCAGCGCGGCCAGCTCCGGCAGTGCGGCGGACCAGGCATTGGTCGCCAGCACCACATTGCGAGCGATCACCTGGCCATGGGCGGTGACGACCCTGGCCGGTTGGCCGGGCTGGATTCCGCTCACCCCGGAGCGCTCGTGTATCTCCACGCCCCTGACCATCGCCACGCGGCGCATGCCTTGCACCAGCAGCGCCGGCTGCACCGTGGCATTGCTGCGCTCGAACACCCCCGCCAGATGCACTGAGGAACCGGTGCGTCGCTCCACCTCTGCGGCGCTGAGACGCTCGAAGGGCTGGACGCCCAGGCGCGCGCAGGCGGCCAGGGTTCCGTTCCAGGTATCCACGTGCTGGGGGGTGGTGGCGGTCCACAGCCAGCCGTTCTGCCGGAAGTGCGCATCGATCCTGTGTTCGGCGCAGAACTCGCCCAGTTCATGGATCGCGCGCTCGGCGCTCTCGCCAAGGAAGCGCGCTTGCTGCTCATCGCAGAAGCTGCGCAGGGTGCCGATCTTCGGCCACCAGGACATGACGAAGCCGCCATTGCGCCCGGAGGCGCCGCCGCCGCAGACATCCTGCTCGAGGAGCATGACGCGGGCATCGGGCTCCAGCTGCTTCAGGGTGATGGCCGTCCAGAGGCCTACGAAACCGCCGCCGACCACCAGCACGTCGACCGAATGCTGTCCTTTCAGGGGGGAGGTGGCGGCTGGGGCGGAGTCGGCTGACTCCATCCAGTAACTGGGCTTCAGGGGAGGGGTGATTGTCAGTTTCATTGTGATGGCCCCGGGTCTCGGAATCTGATGGCATCAGTTTCGAGGCGGGGCCAGGGCGCGACAATCAAGCGCAGTTAGGAAAAGGAACAGGGTGTTCGTTCGATCGTATGAGAGGGCGAGGCCGATTGGCCCCGCCGGGGGCAGGTCAGGCGAACACGAAGTACTTGCGCACCGTCTCCACCACTTCCCAGGTGCCCTTCATGCCCGGTTCGATCACGAACACGTCGCCGGCCTTCAGGTGCTTGGGCGCTTCGCCTTCGGGGGTGATGATGCAGTAGCCGTCGAGGAAGTGGCAGTACTCCCACTTCTCGTAGTTCACCTCGAACTTGCCGGGAGTGCAGATCCAGGTGCCCATGATCTTGCTGCCGTCCTTGGACAGGTAGGCGTTGAGGTTCACGGTGTGCGGATCGCCGCCGATGCGCTTCCACTTGGTGGCATCCAGCACGGGGGTGGGGCAGGTTTCGCGCAGAACGGTGATGAAGTCGGACATTTCAGCTCCAAACGATCTGATGAAAGGTCCGTCACCTTAGGTCTAACGCTGTGCCGGGAGTTGTCTGGATTCGACCCCCAGGTGTCTGGGAACGCGCCGGCAAGGTTGGCCAAAGGGCGCTAACGTGAATCCAGGGACCCATCGGCCCCAGGCGGCGGCCCTTGTCGGGTTGCCTCGGTAGTAGCCCGGTGGAGCCATGGCGCTTCACGAGGAGGTGCTCTCATGAACACCCAGTGGTTCAGGCACGACAACGGCGCTTCGGAAGGCAGCTTCGACAAGTGGTGGGATACCTACGGCGAGTGGTTCGATTCCCAGGATCAGCTGCTGAGCGGCGAAAGCGGCATCCAGCGGCTTCACGCCCCGGATGGCCAGGTGTTGTACAGCAAGCGGCAGATCAATCACTTCCACCGCGATCTGGTCCATCCCTTCGGCGAGCCCACCATCCTGCACGAGATGAAGGCGCTGCAGGCCCTTTCCCAGCTGGGCATCCGCGTGCCCAAGGTGGTGTTCAGCGCCGCGCGCAAGACCGAAACCGAATGGCAGGCGCTGCTGGTGACCGAGAGCCTCGATGGCTTCATCAGCCTTGAAGACTGGTACGCCCAGCCGCTATCCGTCGAGCTGCGCCAGCAGATGATCCAGCAACTGGCCAACACCATCGGCCGCATGCACCGGGCGGGCTGGGAGCATGGCCGGCTGTATCCGAAGAACATCTTCGTCAAGGTCAGCGGCGAGGAGGAGAAAAAAGTGGAGATCGCCTTGCTGGGCCTGGCCAAGAGCAACCATCGGCTGACGGCCTACAGCGCGTCAAAACACGATTTCGAGCTGTTCAAGCAGCACCGCAAACCCATGCCCGATGAGGACTGGAAAGCCTTCGCCACGGCCTATCGGGATGTGATGGAGAGCGACTACGTGCGCTAGTCCGGCATTTCCCGAGTGAGTCCGCCTACGGAGGCCGTGTCAGGGGCGCAGGTTGGCGTAGAGCGCAGCGAAAGCCAACGCAGCTGCGCTTCTGACTGGCTGCGTTGGGCCTCGCGGGCTCGGAGCAACCTACGGGGCCGCTGCATGGCCCGTGGCGAATTCATTGGCGATGGGCCTTCCACTCCCGATACGCCTCCTGCATGCATCGCGCGCAAGGCCGATACCCCGCTGCCCGCGCGGTCGCTTCATCGGGGAAGAACACCCGTTCCTGCACATAGCCGCCCCGCGCGATGGCGCGCAGGGCGGTGGGGCAGTCGAGGCGGCCGAAGATGCGCGACTTGCGGTGCCCGCCGAGGGTTCCGGGAGCGGGGCTGGCGTATGGCCGCCCGTCTGCGCCCAGCAAGGACCAGGTTTTCACCCCTCGGCCTCGCGCTCCAGCAGGCGGCGCTTGCGTTCCACGCCCCAGCGGTAGCCGGAGAGGTTGCCGTCGCTGCGGACCACCCGGTGGCAGGGGATGGCCACCGCCAGGCTGTTGGCCGCGCAGGCCTGGGCCACGGCGCGTACGGCGCGGGGCGAGCCGATGCGCTCGGCGATTTCCGCGTAGCTCGCGGTGCTGCCCGGCGGAATCTCCCGCAGGGCCTGCCAGA
Organism: Metapseudomonas phytobenefica; assembly: GCF_043392685.1. Taxonomy (NCBI): domain Bacteria; kingdom Pseudomonadati; phylum Pseudomonadota; class Gammaproteobacteria; order Pseudomonadales; family Pseudomonadaceae; genus Metapseudomonas; species Metapseudomonas phytobenefica. The sequence continues at coordinate 89,777 of NZ_JBHZGM010000016.1, forward strand.
CCCGTTCCTGGAAGGCCGTGCCGCGAACGTCCAGCGGCAGGTCCAGGCCCAGCCTGGGGGCTTCGATGAAACCGATGACACTGGCCACCAGTTGCTCGAAGTCGCTGTCGCCGCCGATCAGGTGCGCGCGGGGGAACTTGTCCTGCAGGTCGTGCAGCAGGGCATCCGGGTCGTCGCCCAGGAAGATGGCGCAAACGCCTACGCTGCTCTGTGCCACCAGGAAGTGGCCCAGGGAGCATTCGCCCAGGGCGAAGCGGATCTCGTTGTTGGTGCCGCCGGCGCGATAGTCGGCCGGTTTCATGCCCAGCACCTGGGTCGAGTCGGCGTAGAAGCGGCTGTTGGAGTTGAAGCCGGCGTCCAGGATCACCTCGGTCACCGAGGCGCCCGGGACGAGCTGCTCGCGCACCTTGCGGGCCCGACGGGCGCGGGTGTAGGCCTTGGGGGTCAACCCGGTGACCGCCTTGAACACCCGGTGGAAGTGCGAGGCACTCATGCCGGCCGATTCGGCCAGGGCCTCCAGGCCCGGTGCTTGCTCGGCGCTTTCGATCTGCCGGCAGGCGGCTGCAACCAGCGCCGCGTGCTGCTCGGCGACGTCGGTCATGCTGGCCACGGCGCGACGGCTGGGGCGATAGCCGGCGGCCTCGGCCTGTTCGGCGCTGTCGAAGAACTCCACATTCTCCGGACGCGGCAGGCGGGTCGGGCTGCTGGGGCGGCAGTAGATGCCGGTGGTCTTCACCGCGTAGACGAACTGCCGGTCGGCGGCCGGGTCCCGCGCCTGCACGGCGGCCCAGCGCGGGTCCTGTTCGATGGCGGTCGTGGCTGCGGGCTTCATGGCGCTCTCCGCTTTCTGTTCGTTCATGGCAGAGAGTATGCGGCCGACGGGGAGTGTGCATCCCGACTCTTGCGGTCGAATTCGAGGCCTTTCAGGGACGCGAATACACCTTGTACGGGAGCCGTTCCAACACGACGAGGCTGGCGTTGTTGCAGGCATGCCGGGAGTAGAATTCACTTTTCTGCAACGTACCGCACAGAACAGCCCATGCCCCTGCAGCCTGAAGACCTCGCCAACATCACCGCCACCACCCTCGACGACTACAACCGCAACGCCGAAGGTTTCCGTGAAGGCACCCGCGACCACGATGTGAGCCAGAACATCGAGGCGCTGCTGCGGCATATCCGGGGCGAGGCGCCTTTCACCATCCTCGATTTCGGCTGCGGCCCCGGTCGTGACCTGGCCACCTTCACCCGGCTGGGCCACAAGGCCATCGGCCTGGACGGCGCGGAAAGCTTCGTCGCCATGGCGCGCGCCGACTCCGGCTGCGAAGTCTGGCGGCAGGATTTCCTGAACCTCGACCTGCCGGCGGCACACTTCGACGGCATCTTCGCCAACGCCAGCCTGTTCCACGTCCCACGCCAGGAACTGCCCCGCGTCTTGGGCCAACTCCGCGACACCCTGAAGCCCGGCGGCGTGCTCTTCAGTTCCAACCCCCGTGGCGAGAACGCCGAAGGCTGGAGCGGCAGCCGCTACGGCTCCTGGCACGACTACGAAAGCTGGAAGGCACTGCTGGAAGAGGCGGGCTTCGACGCCCTGGAACACTACTACCGCCCAACCGGCCTGCCGCGAGAGCAGCAGCCCTGGCTGGCGAGCGTATGGCGCAAGCGCGTTCGCTAGGGGGCAACCGTTCGTTGGGCTTCGTTCCTCTGCCCAACCTACGGTTCTGAAGGCGATCCGGCATGGGGCGCCATGCGCACCTGCGGTTTGATCGGGCGCAGAAGGCGAACCCGGAGTCGGTGCGCGCGGCGCCCCCTACGATTTGCCAAACCTCTCCTGTGAGGCCCGGACGGGCACTTCAGCCTTTGCGCGGCATTACCTTGGGCAGGTCTTTCCCCGCCTCGGGCACCTTGGGGTGGAGGATGGCCTGGCGGACTTTCTCGTAGTCGTCGTAGGGCAGGCCGGCGCGGCTGAGCATTTCCAGGGCGAATTGCTTCACCTCGGCGTCGGTGTAGGGGCGTTGCTCGGGTTCGGGTTGGCTGGCACAGCCGGTGAGGATCAGCGCCATTACCGATAGCGCAAGGATGCGGACGTGCTGCATGGGGGGTACCGGTGTGCATGGGTGAGTGCGCGCAGGTTACCAATGGACCGGGAGGGCGAAAAATCATCCCCGCAGATAATGACTATTGCCTGAACTGCAAGGATGTTGTGGTTGCGGGGATGGCGAGCCGGCTAGCCTTTGCCTCGGGGCATCGACACGGCACCTGGGCCAGGCCTGCAAGGTGACCGGCCGGTGCCAGCGGCGTTAGCGTTCAGGCGCGCCAGTTGGCGTTGAATTTTTCCGCCAGCTTCTGCTCGCGGAAGCGTTCGACGATGAAGTCGATGAACACGCGGGTCTTGGCCGGCAGCAGCTTCTGCGCACTGAAGTAGAGGGACAGGCTGCCGGTTTCCACGTACCAGTCCGGCAGTACCCGCTCCAGCGTTCCGCGCTGCAGGTGGGGCAGGGCGTGCACCGTGCTGACCAGGGTCACGCCCAGCCCCTGCATCGCCGCATGGCAGGCCGCTTCCGGGTCGCTCATGGTCATGCGCAGCTTCAGTTCGAAGCTGGCCTGGCGGTCGTCGCGGGTGCGCAGCGGCCAGTTGCGCACACGGCCGGTCTGCGGGGAGCGGATGAGGATGCCGTCGTGCCAGGCCAGGTCGTCGGGTGATTCGATGGCCGGATGCCGGGCGAGGTAGTCCTTCGAGGCCAGCAGCACCCGGTGGCCCGGCGCCAGTTGGCGGGCGATCACCCCGGGCGGCAGCTCGAAACCGCCGCCGATGGCCGCATCGAAACCTTCGCCGATCAGGTCCACCGGGCGGTTGTCGAAGTGCCAGTCGGGGACGATCGCCGGATAACGGGCGAGGAAGTCGGAGAGGTGCGGCAGGATGTAATCGCGACCGAAGGCCACACCCATGCTCACCTTGAGGGTGCCCGCCGGCTGGCCACGGCTGGTGGCCAGATTGGCCACGGCGCCCTGGATGGTTGCCAGGCCGCCACTCACCTCCGCCAGGAAACGCTCACCGGCTTCGGTCAGGGTCAGGCGGCGGGTGCTGCGCAGGAACAGGCGCACGCCCAGGCCGGACTCCAGCCTGGCCACGTTCTTGCCCACTGCCGCAGGCGTCAGGCCCATGCGCCGCGCGGCTTCGGCGAAGCTGCCGGCCTCCGCGGCGCGCACGAAGGACTCGATGCTACTGAGGGTTTCCATGGGCTCTCCATGAACCTTTGGTATCGACTGAATATAGCGATTGCCAGCTTATCGGTCGTGAATGCGAGGTGAATACTGGAGCCGTCTTTCACCCATTCCCCGTATCAGGAGATTTCGAATGAGCACCCGCAAAAACCTCGAAGGCAAAGTCGCATTCATCCAGGGCGGTTCCCGTGGCATCGGTGCCGCCGTAGCGCTGCGCCTGGCTCGTGACGGCGCCGCCGTTGCCCTGACCTACGTCGCATCCGCCGCCGGCGCGCTCGACGTGGTGCAGACCATTGAAGCCGCGGGCGGTCGCGCCATTGCCATCCAGGCCGACAGCCGCGACGAGCAGGCCATCCGTGCAGCCATTCGCCACACCGTGGATACCTTCGGCCGTCTCGACATCCTGGTGAACAACGCCGGGGTACTGGCCGTGGCTCCCATCGAAGAATTCCGCATCGAAGACCTCGATCGCACGCTGGACGTGAACGTGCGCAGCGTGGTGATCGCCAGCCAGGAAGCCGCCCGCGTGATGGGTGAGGGTGGCCGCATCATCACCATCGGCAGCACCAATGCCGAACGCATGCCCTTCGCCGGTGGTTCGGTCTATGCCCTGAGCAAGGCGGCGGTGGCCGGGTTCACCAAGGGCCTGGCCCGCGACCTCGGCCCGCGCGGCATTACGGTCAACAACGTGCAGCCCGGCCCGGTGGATACCGACATGAACCCGGACCAGGGCGATTTCGCCGAATCCCTCAAGCAGCTCATGGCCCTGCCGCGCTATGGCAAGGCGGAGGAAATCGCCAGCTTCGTGGCCTACCTGGCCGGCCCGGAGTCGGGCTACATCACCGGGGCGAACCTGATGATCGATGGCGGATTCTCGGCCTGACGGCGGGCAGATGGTCGTTCGTAGGATGGCGTAGAGCGAAGCGAAACCCATCCTACGAAAGCGCGGAGTCCGGCTGGCAAAGGGCGATTCTGACCCTACAAAAGGCGGATCAACCTGTCCCGCAGCGCCTGATCCGCATCCTTCCCCCGCCCGGCCTGGAGGTTGTCCAGCATGTGGCGGGGGTTTCCCGTTCCGGGGATCACGCAGGTCACCGCCGGGTGGCTGAGGCAGAACTTCAGCAGGAGTTGCGGCCAGCTCGTGCAGCCGTACTCGCCGGCCCATGCCGGTAGCGGTTGTGGCAACAGATTTCGCAGCAGGCCGCCACCGCCGAAGGGACGGTTGATCAGCACCGCCACGCCGCGTTCCCGGGCCAGGGGCAGGATGCGTTCCTCGGCATCGCGGTCATCGAGGGAGTAGTCGATCTGCAGGAAGTCCAGCGTCTCGGCGCGCAGTACCCGCTCCAGTTCGTCATAACCGCTGGAGGTGTAGTGAGTGACGCCCAGGTAGCGGATGCGGCCTTCCTCCTTCCATTGCCGCAGGGTCGCGAGGTGTTCCTGCCAGTCCACCAGGTTGTGCACCTGCATCAGGTCGATGCGCTGGCGCTGCAGCAGGCCCATGGAGTGCTGCATCTGCTCGACGCCGCGCTGGCGGCCCTGGGTCCACACCTTGGTGGCGACGAAGGCCTGGTCCTGGGCGTCGAGCTCGTTCAGCAGGCCGCCCACCACTGCTTCCGCCTGGCCGTACATGGGTGAGCTGTCGATCACCGAACCACCGGCGGCGAAGAGTTCCTCCAGCACCTTGCGACAGCCCGCCCAGGCCTCGCTGTCGCTGCGGGAGATGTCGAAGCCCCGGTAGGTGCCGACGCCGATCACCGGCAGCTGTTCACCGCTGGAGGGAATGGCGCGGCGGCGCACGGGCTGCTGGCCCATGTCGGCGGCGAGGCTGAAGGGGCTCATGGCCAGGAGCGCCGTGCCGGCACTCAAACGGAGGAATTCGGCGCGGGTGATGCCGCTTCTCATGGCTCGGTCTCCTGTGAGGGTGACGAGGGTCCAGTGTGCTCGTGTCGGCGGCCGAGGCGCCAGCCCAGTGCGGACCAGGCCAGGGCGACGCCCGCGCCCACCAGCGCCACGGCGGCGGAAGCCAGGCCCAGGCCGGTGAGCAGCGCATTGAGCCAGGCGCTCAGGGCGTCGCCGCCGCGGTAGACCACGGTATCGATGAAGTTCTTCGCCCGGTACTTCTCCTGGGCGCTGAGGGGGACGAAGAGCATTTCCCGGCCCGGCCGCACGAAGGCGTATTCGCCTACCCGGCGCAGCACCATCACCGCGGCCAGCACGGCGAATTGCGGCAGCAGCGCCAGGCCGAGAAAGCCCAGGGCCACCAGCAGCGGCACCACCGCCAGCAATGCGCCGACGCCGAAGCGCTGCGCCACGCGACCTGCGATGAACAATTGGCAGGCGAGAGAGAGCGCCTGCACGGTGAAGTCGATCAGGGCGAAGACGCGCACTTGCTGGCGGCCATCCGGAAACAGCATTGCCACCAGCCGCGCCTGTTCGAAGTAGAGGAAGGTGCTGGTGCAGGACAACAGCAGGACGAAGGCGCAGATGCCCAGCAGGTAGCGTGAGTTCAGCACCTGGCTGATGCCGGCGAAGGGGTTGCCGGGCACCGGGCGTTCCGGCGGTTCGCTTTCCGCCCCGGGCCGCCCGGCGCCGCCGCTGCTCCGCCAATCCATCAGCACCCGACGCAGGGCCAGGGTGGGCAGCAGGAGCAGGGCGGCCAGCACCAGCAGTCCGGCGGTGCCCAGAGCGCTCACCAGCAGGCCGCCCGCGAGAGGGCCGAGCAGCCCGCCGAGGCTGGCGCCGGCGGCGATGGAAGGGAACAGTCGCTTGGCCTGGCGGCGGTCGAACACGTCGGCCAGCAGGCTCCAGGCCAGGGACACCACGAACAGGTTGTAGACCGACAGCCAGACGTAGAAGGCCCGCGCCGCCCACAATGGGTCCGGGGTACGCCAGAGCAGCCAGGCGAAGCCCAGCAGGTTGCTGGCGAAGAACAGGTAGACGCAGTCGAGGAAGACCCGCCGGGGCACCCGCGCGTTCAGCCAGCCGTAGGCCGGCACCGCCAGCAGCATGGCGAGGAAGGTCGCGCTGAACAGCCATTGCAGGTTCTCCACGCCCCCGGCGATGCCCATGGACTCGCGCACCGGGCGCAGCATGAAGTAGCCGCCGAACAGGCACAGCAGCAGGGCGAAGGCAGCCAGGGCCGGAGCCAGTTCACCGGGCCTGGCATGGATGGCGCGGTGCAGGAAGGACATGGTGGCGGTTCGTGTGGGGTGGTCTGGTGGTTTTAGACCACAGGGCGGCGGGCGTCGCTTTTCCTGTGGGGCGATTTCAATCGCTAATCAGACCGCAGGTCTGCCATTCGGGACCTGGTTGGGCAGCTGCGCTGCCCTTAGCGAATGAATTCGCCCCCACAAGGTTCAGCCTGCCCCCAAGGGGCTCGGTCAAAGCCCGTACTTCTTCACCTTGTCGAACAGGGTGGTCTTGGCCATGCCCAGGGCGATGCTGGCTTGGCTGAGGTTGCCGCCGTGGCGTTCCAGGGCGGCGCTGAGGAGGGATTTTTCGAAGGCTTCCACGGCCTCGGCGAAGCGCGGTTCGTTGCCGTCCGGGGTCTGGCCGCTCTTCTTGAACACCGGCAGGCCGAGGGCGAAGCGTTCGGCGACGTTGCGCAGTTCGCGCACGTTGCCGGGCCAGTCGTGGGCCATCAGCGCGGAGACGGTGGCGTTGTCCAGCTCCGGCGCGGCGCGGTCGAAGCGCAAGGAGGCCAGCTGCAGGAAGTGCTCGAACAGCAGCAGGATGTCTTCGCGGCGTTCGCGCAGCGGGGGCAGTTCGAGGGTGACCACGTTGAGGCGGTAGTAGAGGTCGCTACGAAAACGCCCGGCGCGGCCGGCTTCGTTGAGGTCGAACTTGGTGGCGGCGATCACCCGGCAGTCCACCGGAATCGGCTGGTTGGAGCCCAGGCGCTCCAGAGTCTGCTCCTGCAGCACGCGGAGGAACTTGATCTGCAGGCTGATCGGCATGCTCTCGATTTCGTCGAGGAACAGGGTGCCCTGGTGGGCGTGCTCGATCTTGCCAATGCGTCGCTTGCCGGCGCCGGTGAAGGCGTGGGCCTCGTGGCCGAAGATTTCGCTGTCGAACAGGTTCTCCGGCAGACCGCCGCAGTTGAGGGCGACGAACTCGTGGTCATGGCGCCGGCTGGAGTCGTGCAGGCAGCGGGCGACCAGTTCCTTGCCGGTGCCGGTCTCGCCTTCGATCAGCACGTTGGCCGAGGTGTCGGCGACATTGGCGATCAGTTCGCGCAGGGTCTGGATGGCCGGCGAACGGCCGATGATGCGCTGCTCCAGGGATTGGCGGCCGGCCAGCTGGCGGCGCAGGCTGCTGACTTCGCGGTCCAGGCGGCGCTTCTCCAGGGCGCGGCGGGTGACGTCCACCAGGCGCTCGGGGGAGAAGGGCTTTTCCATGAAGTCGTAGGCGCCGTTGCGCATGGCGCCCACCGCCATGCTGATATCGCCGTGGCCGGTGATCAGCACCACCGGCAGCTGGCGGTCGCGGGCCTTGAGGCGTTCCAGCAGGGTCAGGCCGTCCATGCCTGGCAGGCGGATGTCGCTGATGACGATGCCGGCGAAGTCCTCGCCCACCTTGTCCAGGGCTTCCTCGGCACTGCCGACGCCAATGCTGGGAATGTCTTCCAGGGCCAGGGCCTGCTGGCAGCCGAGCAGGACGTGGGGGTCGTCTTCGACGATGAGGACGTTGAGCGGCTCGGTCATGGTCGGGGGCTCGCGTTCGAATCGGGGCTGTCCAGCAGCGGCAGGCTGAGCTCGAAGACGGTGCCGCCGCTGTCGGGGTGGTGCGCTGCCAGGCTGCCGCCGGCGGCGGTGGCCAGGCTGGCGGAGAGGGTCAGGCCGAGGCCGAGCCCGTGCTCGCCGGGCTTGGTGGTGAAGAAGGGCTCGAACAGGTGCACGCGGTTTTCCGGATCGATGCCGGGACCGTTGTCGCGCACCTGCATGCGGTAGACGCCGCCGTCGGCCCGGCCGCTGAGCCAGAGCTGGCAGTCGGCCTGGCCGCTCATGGCGTCCAGCGCGTTGGTGATGAGGTTGACCAGGATCTGCTCCAGGCGGGTCTGGTCGATGGCCAGGAGCACGTCGTCCACTTCCCGGTGCAGTACCAGCGGCGAGCGTTCCAGGCGTGCGTTGAGCAGGAACAGGGCGGCATCCACCGCCTTGCCCAGGCGCGCCTGCCCGTGGTCGTCGGAACGCCGGGCGAAGGCCCGCAGGCTGGCGGTGATGCGGCCCATGCGATCCACCAGTTCGTTGATGGCGGACAGGTTGGTGGTGGCGGTGTCCAGGGCGCCGCGTTCGAGGAAACGCATGGCGTTGCCGGAAAGGGTGCGCAGGGCGGCCAGGGGCTGGTTGAGTTCGTGGGCGATGCTGGTGGACATCTGCCCGATCACCGCCAGCTTGCCGGCCTGGACCAGGCGGTCCTGGGCCTTGCGCAGGCTGTCTTCGGTCTGCTCGCGCTCGCGGATTTCCGCCAGCAGGCGGCTGTTGCTGGCGCGCAGGTCCTGGGTGCGTTCGGCGATCTTGCGTTCCAGCTCGTTGTTGGCCGCCAGCAGCGCTTCACGGGCGGCCAGGCGGGTGGCGATGACCTTGCGGCGCTCGTTCCAGGCGATCAGCAGGAAGGCCAGCAGGGCGAAGCCGACGGCAGCGAGCATGCCCTGGATCAGCGCTTCGCGGCGCAGGTCGGCCAGCGGCGAGAGCAGGGTGAAGTGCCAGGCTGTGTCGTTGAGGGTGCGGGTCTGCGCCAGGTAGGCGACGTCGCCTTCCGCCTCGCCCTGCGGGCCGCTGGCGGCGAAGCTGATGGCTTCCAGGCCTTCGCCCAGCACCTCGCGGGTGCGGGGCTCCCATTCGTTCAGCGCCCACCAGTAGTACTGCAGGCTGCGGGCCAGGCGCTCCTTGTCTTCGGCGGAAAGCGGACGCACCGCCTTCATGCGCAGGGCCGGGTCGCTGGAAAGGATGATGATGCCGTTCTCGTCGCTGACGAAGGCTTGCAGGCGGGCCTTTTCCCAACGTTCCTGCAGGGCTTCGAGCTTCACCTTGACCACCGCCACGCCGATGATCCGGCCCTGGTAGCGCAGGCCATGGGCCAGGTAGTAACCCGCTTCGCCGGTGGTGCTGCCGATGCCGTAGAAGCGGCCGGGGCGGCCCTGCACGGCTTCCTGGAAGTAGGCGCGGAAGGCGAGGTCTTCGCCCAGGTAGCTGTCGGCATCGCGCCAGTTGCTGGTGGCCAGCACGCGGCCGTTGGTGTCCAGCAGGTAGATGGCGCGGGCGCCGCTGCGGCGGTTCAGGCCTTCGAGGTAGTCGTTGACCAGGTTGCGCCGGTAGGGCGTGGGGTTGAGCAGCAGGTGGCTGACGCTGGACTCCAGCTCCAGCAGGCTGGGCAGGTAGGTGTAGCGGTTGATCTCGCTTTCCACGGCGCGGGCGTGGAGTTCCAGCTGGCGCTCGCCGTTGACCCGCAGTTGGCGAATGCCGGCTTCCTCACTCAGGTGAAAGCCGATGTAGCCGAAGCCCGCCATGCACAGTAGCAGCAGGAGGAACAGCAGCAGGTGGCGGGAAAGACGCGGTTTCACGGTCAGGGCGGGCGGCATGGCGCGGAAGCTGGCGGTGGGGCATTGCATCATAGACATCCGGGCCGTGCCAGTCGCCGCCCGGCGCGGGAGCCGGGCGGCGGGAGGTGGGTCAGTGCTGGAGGATCTTGGCGAGGAACTGCTGGGCGCGGTCGGAGCGGGCGTTCACATCACCGAAGAACTCGTCCTTGGCGCAGTCTTCGACGATCTGCCCGCGGTCCATGAAGATCACCCGGTCGGCCACCTTGCGGGCGAAGCCCATCTCGTGGGTTACGCACATCATGGTCATGCCTTCCTGGGCCAGCTCGACCATCACGTCCAGCACTTCGTTGACCATTTCCGGGTCCAGCGCGGAGGTGGGTTCGTCGAACAGCATCACCACCGGGTCCATGGCCAGGGCGCGGGCGATGGCGACGCGCTGCTGCTGGCCGCCGGAGAGCTGGCCGGGGTGCTTGTGGGCATGGGCCTTGAGGCCGACGCGGTCGAGCAGCTTCAGGCCTTTGTCCAGGGCTTCGTCCTTGTTGCGGCCGAGCACCCTGGTCTGGGCGATGGTCAGGTTCTCGGTGATGGACAGGTGCGGAAACAGCTCGAAATGCTGGAACACCATGCCGACGCGGGAACGCAGCCTGGGCAGGTTGGTGGCCTTGTCGGCGATGGAGGTGCCATCGACCACGATGTCGCCTTTCTGGAAGGGTTCCAGGGCGTTCACGCACTTGATCAGGGTGGACTTGCCGGAGCCCGACGGGCCGCACACCACCACCACTTCGCCCTTGCTCACCTCGGTGCTGCAGTCGGTCAGCACCTGGAAGTCCCCGTACCACTTGTTGACGTTCTTGATGGAAATCATACGGCTAACCTTTTCTGCAGGAGTTTGACCAGCTGGGAGGCGATGAAGCTGACGCTGAAGTAGACCAGGCCGGCGAAGATGAGGAACTCATGGGGCTGGCCGATGATGTCGCCACGGGAGCGGGCGGCGTTGAGGAAGTCCATCAGGCCCACGGTGTAGACCAGCGAGGTGTCCTGGAACAGGATGATGCTCTGCTGCAGCAGAAGCGGGGTCATCTTGCGGAAGGCCTGGGGCAGGATGATCAGGCGCATGCTCTGGCCGTAGGTCATGCCCAGCGCCGAGGCCGCACCCATCTGGCCTTTCGGGATGGCCTGGATGCCGGCGCGGACGATTTCGCAGAAATACGCCGCCTCGAACATCATGAAGGCCACGAGACACGAGGTGAACGCGCCTACCGGCGTGTCTTCACCGGTGATCGCCCGCAGCAGGAAGGGCACCGCGAAGTAGAACCAGGTGATCACCAGCAGCAGCGGGATGGAGCGGAAGTAGTTGACGTACAGCCCGGCAATCTTTGACAGCAGCGGGTTGTGCGACAGGCGCATCAGGGCCAGGACGGTGCCCAGGGCCACGCCGCCGAACACGCCGAGCAGCATCAGCTTGAAGGTCATCAGCAGGCCTTCGCCGAGGCCCGGCAGGGCGGGGATGATTGCAGAGAAATCCATCACTTACCCCCTACGGAGATCAGGCCGGGCACCGCGACCTTCTTCTCTACCAGGCGCATGAACAGCATCAGGCTCATGTTCAGGGTGAAGTAGATCAGGGTGGCCAGGGTGAAGGCTTCGAACAGGTTCGCGGAGAACTCGGCGGTCTGCTTGGTCTGCGCCAGCAGCTCCATCAGGCCGATCAACGACGCCACCGAGGAGTTCTTGAAGATGTTGAGGAACTCGCTGGTGAGCGGCGGGATGATGATGCGGAAGGCCTGGGGCAGCAGCACGTAGCGGTAGATCTGCGGCAGGCGGAAGCCCATGGCGCGGGCGGCGCCGAGCTGGCCCTTGGGCAGGGCCTGGATGCCGGTGCGCACCTGCTCGCAAACGCGGGCGGCGGTGAACAGGCCGAGGCACACCACCACGCTCAGGTAGGCCGAGGTGGCCGGGTTGAGGTCCTGCTTGAACCAGATTTCCAGCGGCTCGGGCAAGAGGTCCGGCACCAGGAAGTACCAGAGGAACAGCTGCACCAGCAGCGGCACGTTGCGGAAGATTTCCACGTAGAGGGTGGCGAAGCCGGAAACCCAGCGGTTCGGCACGGTGCGCATCACACCGAGCAGCGAGCCCAGCAGCAAGGCGATGATCCAGCCCACCAGGGCGATGGCGATGGTCCAGCCCAGGCCGGTGACGAACCAGTCCAGGTAGATTTCGCTGCCGATTCCGGTGGACTTGAAGAACACGCCCCAGTCCCAGTTGTAATTCATCAGGGTTGTCCCCTTTCAGGTCGATCTGTCTGCGGTTGAAGGCAGTGGAGGGGGGAGAGGTTGTCCTGGCACGGACAGCGCCCTCTCCCTCTGGGAGAGGGCTGGGGTGAGGGTCGCATGACATTGCACGGAGCCCACCAACCCTCTCCCCCGGCCCCTCTCCCTGAAGGGAGAGGGGAGTGAGATTCCCCCCTCCAAAGGTGAAGGGAGAGATGCGTCAGATTTCTTCAGCCGACTTGTCGGTGGGGTTGGCGACCAGCTTCTTCAGCTCTTCGCTCATGGGGAAGTTCAGGTTCAGGCCCTTCGGCGGGATGGGCTGGGTGAACCACTTGTCGTAGATGCCGTTGATCTCGCCGGAGGCGAAGGTGCTGGCGATGGCCTTGTCGACCACGTTCTTGAAGGCTTCGTCGTCCTTGCGAACCATGCAGCCGTAGATTTCGAAGGATTGCGGCTTGCCGGTCACGACCCAGTCATCCGGCTTCTTGGCCTTGGCCATCTCGCCGTAGAGCAGGGCGTCGTCCATCATGAAGGCCACGGCGCGGCCGGATTCGAGCATCAGGAAGGACTCGCCGTGGTCCTTGGCCGAGATGATGTTCATGCCCATCTGCTTCTCGGCGTTCATGGACTTGAGCAGGCGCTCGGAGGTGGTGCCGGCGGTGGTCACCACGTTCTTGCCCTTCAGGTCGTCGAACTCGTTGATGCCGGCGCTCTTCTTGGACAGCAGGCGGGTGCCCACTTCGAAGATGCCCACGGAGAAGCCGACCTGCTTCTGGCGTTCAAGATTGTTGGTGGTGGAGCCGCACTCCAAGTCCACGGTGCCGTTCTGCACCAGCGGGATGCGGGTCTGGGAGGTCACCAGGTTGTAGCGGACCTTCAGTTCCGGCATGCCCAGTTCCTGCTTGATGGCCTCGACCACTTTCAGCTGGATGTCATGGGAGTAGCCGATGGGCTTGCCCGGCTCGGTGCCGAGGTAGGAGAAGGGGATGGAAGCGTCACGGTGACCGAGGGTGATGGTGCCGGTCTCCTTGATCTTCTTCAGGGTACCGGTCAGCTCGGCGGCAAAAGCCGGAGCGGAAATCAGGGTTGCTGCGATAGCGGTGGCCAGAACCTTGGGGAGCATACGCATGAACGACAGTCCTCGATGATGTTTGTTCTTATCGGCGCGAGTAGGAAGTCGCGTCCGTCGAGATCTGTATTGGCAGAATGCGTGCCAGCTGTATGGTGGTTTGAGTTTTTACTTAAGTTGTTGATATTTAACGGCTTTATATCGATAGGAAACTATGTTGATTTGGGGTGTGTCCGGGCTTCCGAATATGCGCGCCGACTGTCGTTCGGGTTTCCGAACGGGTGACTTTGCGGTCATGTTTGGAGGGGGTGGTGCCAAGGCAGAAAAAGCCCCCTCTCCCTCTGGGAGAGGGTTGGGGTGAGGGCGGCGGCGGCTCGCTGGACGTTCCAGGGCAGACCTTCGGCCTGCTTGGCGAATGAATTCGCCCCTACAAGGAAAAGCAGGTCGGTGTTTTGTGGGGGCGAATTCATTCGCTGAGGGCAGCGTAGCTGCCCCTGATAATCAGCAGGGCAGCCCTCCGGTCTGCTTGGCGATTGAAATCGTCCCCACAAGTAAAAGCGGTTCGATCAATCGACTGCCTTGGATACCTCACTCGCCCTCGGCTTGGGCGCGAACTTCGCGGCCAGACGCATGGAGGTGGTGACCAGACGTTGGTAGAGCGTCGGCAACAGGCGCTGCATGCCGTCCAGGGCCCAGGTGTCGGCGCCGATGAGGATGCGGCGGCTGTCGCGTAGCACGCCGCGAAGGATGACTTCCGCTGCCTTGTCCGGGCTGGTGCGCAGTAACTGGTCGTTGAACAGCTGTCGGGCGCGGCTGGATTCCTGGCCGGTGACCTTGGCCAGGCTGTCGTTCATGCGTGCGGTCTTGGCGATGTTGGTGCGGATGCCGCCGGGGTGTACACAGCTGGCCGATACCCCGCAGCCTTCCATGTCCAGTTCCTGGCGCAGCGACTCGGTGAAGCCGCACACGGCGAACTTGGTGGCGTTGTAGGCGCTCATGCCGGGCTGGGCGAACAGGCCGAACACGCTGGACACGTTGACCACATGACCTTCGCCGCTGGCCTTGAAGTGTGGCAGGAAGGCCTTGGTGCCGTACACCACCCCCCAGAAGTTGATGTTCATGATCCACTCGTATTCCGAGTAGTCACTGCCATCCACCGTGCCGGCATGGGCGACGCCGGCATTGTTGAAGACCAGATTGACCCGGCCATGGTCCAGCACCACCTGTTCGGCCCAGGCGTGCACGGCATCGCGGTTGGCGACGTCGACGCTGGTCTCGGTGACTTGCACACCCAGCTTGCGCGCCATGGCGGCGGTTTCCGCCAGGCCATCGGCGTTCACGTCGGCGAGCGCCAGGTGCAGCCCTGGCGGGCGAGGGCGCAAGCCAGGGCGCGGCCGATGCCGGAGCCGGCACCGGTGACTGCAGCGACTTTGTTCTCGAAGGATTTCATGCCGGCACCTCCTGGGTGGACATTTGCAGCGGGCCCTGGGCGGTGTGCACCGGCACGCTGCGGCTGAAGTGATAGGCCGCCGGGTCGAAGTTGCGGGTCAGCAGGCGGAAGCGCCAGGTGAAGCCGGGCCAGACGGTGCAGTTACGGCCGCTTACCGGGTGCAGGTACCAGCTCATGCAGCCGCCGGCATTCCACACGGTATTGCCCAGGCTGCCCTGGAGCTTGCCGTTGAACTTGTCCTGCACGTCGCGCTTGACCTCCAGGCTGCGAAGGCGGCGCGCGTCGAGCAGGTCGAGGGCACCGAGCACGTAATGGATCTGCGATTCGATCATGTAGACCATGGAGTTGTGGCCCAGGCCCGTGTTCGGCCCCATGAGGAAGAACAGGTTGGGGAAACCGGCGGTGAGAGTGCCCTTGTAGGCTTCGGGGCCTTGCGGCCAGGTGTCCAGCAGGTCGACACCGTTACGCCCGAAGACCACGCCGCGGGGCAGCGGGTCGCTGGGGGTGAAGCCGGTGCCGAAGATGATGGCGTCGACTTCGCGTTCCTTGCCGTCGGCGGTGACGATGCTGTTCTTGCGGATTTCCTGGATACCGTCGGTGATCACGTCGACGTTGGATCGGGTCAGCGCCGGATAGTAGTCATTGGAGATCAGCACCCGCTTGCAGCCCATGGTGTAGTCGGGCGTGACCTTGGCGCGCAGGACCGGGTCCTTGATCTTGCGCTTGATGTAGCCCCTGGCGACCAGTTCGGCGAGTTTCATCACCTTCGGCGTCAGGGCGAAGCCAATCACGCGGCTTTCGAGGATGGCGTAGATGGCGCCGCGCCAGAGCTGCTGCAGGAAGGGGAAACGCTTGAAACGGGAGCGCTCGCCCTCACTGATGGCGCGATCCGGCTTGGGCATGATCCAGGGCGCGGTGCGCTGGTAGAGGTCGAGCTGGGCGACCTGCTTCTGGATCTGCGGCACGAACTGGATGCTGGAGGCGCCGGTGCCGACTACCGCCACGCGTTTGCCGGTGAGGTCGTAGTCGTGGTTCCACTGCTGGGAGTGGAACGTCTCGCCCTTGAAGTTCTTCAGACCGTTCAGCGCCGGGATCGACGGGGTGGACAGGGCGCCCATGCCGGAGACCACGAACTGCGCGCTGTAGTGGTTGCCGGCGGCGTCTTCGATCTGCCACAGCTCGTCTACATCGTTCCAGGCCAGGCGGGTGATCTCGGTGTTGAGCAGAGTCTTGTCCTGCAGGCGGTACTTTTCCCAGCAGCCTTCCAGGTAGGTCTTGATCTCTTCCTGCTTGGCGAACATCCGCGTCCAGTTCGGGTTTGGCTCGAAGGAGAAGGAATACAGGTGCGATTGCACGTCACAGCCGCAGCCCGGGTAGTTGTTCACCCGCCAGGTGCCGCCGATGCCGGGCTCCTTCTCGAACATCAGGAAATCGTTCTCGCCTTTCTGCTTCAGGCGGATCGCCATACCGAGGCCGGAGAAACCGGAACCTATGATGGCGATCTTGCAGTGGCGGGCAGAGGGTCTGGGTGACGCAGTCATTGGCCGGGCTCCTGTTCTTATTAATCGCGGCGTATACAGCTGTATACCAAGGTAGACATCTGTATACTCGCCGGCAATCCAGCGTCGTCACAACCAACCTTAGGTAGGGCCAGAGATGAATTCCGCCAGCGGCGACGAGCTCCAGTCGGCAGAACGAGCTCCCGATGCCCCCGGCAAGCGCCTGCTCATGGAAGCCGCGCTGCGCCTGGGTTCCCAGAGCCGCAGCCTGGGCAGCCTGGGGCTGCGCGAACTGGCGCGGGAGGCCGGGCTGAACCCCAACACCTTCTACCGCCACTTCAAGGATGTGGATGACCTGGGACTGGCCATCATCCGCAACATTTCCACCCAGTTGCGCCAGCCCCTGCGTGATCTGCGCCGGGAAGCGGCGGCGCGAGCCGTGCAGGGCGACGGCGGTGTGTTGCCGAAGCTGATGGGCATCGACCTGGGACGCGGCCGGCGCGTCTGCCACGAGACGGTGCAGCTGTTCTTCGACTTCGTCGACGGCAATGCAGAGGCCTTCATCATCGGCGTGCGCGAACTGCATGGCGCCTCCCCGGTGCTGCGCGAGGCGCTTCAGGAGGTGATGGAGGGTTTTGCCGCTGACATGGCCGAGGACGTCCGAGAATTCAAACTGCTGCCGGCGCTGGTGTCGGAGCCGGTGGTGCGCCGCGTGTCACGACTGATCAGCCGCAACCTGTTCCAGATGTCCCTGGACTACATCGGCGAACCGGAACGCCGCGAGGCGATCCGCGCGGAGGCGGAGGAGCAGGTGCTGTTCCTCTTCACCGGCGCCAGCGTGTTGCAGGCGGTGGGTGCAGTTTAGGCTCGCTTTTTGTGGGATGTGGCGGGCGGCGTTCCGCTTGAGCGCAGCGATACCCATCAGCGCCGTTCGATGGGTTTCCGGCGTCCGTCGGAAATGCCTTTCTGGCGTCTACCTGTCTCCCTGCACGACGAAGCTCCTTTTCAAGCGTTCGTTTTGAAGTGATCCGATAGTGAGGGGCGAGGGCAAGCGGCAGTCTTCTGCGTTCGCAGTCAACGCAGGAAAGCCCGTCCTCATGCTCACCGAACGCCGCCCCTTCTTCGACTACAGCCGCCACCAGCTCCAGGTCCGCAACCTCGACGCCGCGCTCGACGTGCTCGCCTTCACGGGCAAGGAAGCCCTCAGCCGGCCCTTCGCCTACCAGGTGGAATTCACCGCCACCCAGCGCGACCTGCCCGCCGACCGGCTGCTCGGCCAGGCCGCCCACTTCAGCCTGCACCCGCCGCCCATCCCGCTGCCCTTCGCCGGCCTGAGCCTGCCACCGGCCAAGCCCTTGCGCAGCCTGCACGGGGTAGTTACCCCGCTTGAAAGCCAGCGTGCTCAGCTCGACAACCTGGGCTTCGGCTCCCTCCACGCCCTTTTGCAAAACAAGGAGTGAGTGCCATGTCCATGGAGCGGAAACCCTACAACGGCATTCGTGAAAAGGAACTCAACCAGATCAACACCGAAGAAGGCGACGCCTACGCTGCCTGCTCGGCCCCCGACTGGTTCATCAGCCAGTCGGCCTTCGCGCC
>NZ_JBHZGM010000017.1:0-106701 GCF_043392685.1 Metapseudomonas phytobenefica
GCCCGGTGGTGGGCGTCACCACCTTCAAGGACGAAGCCGAAGCCCTGGCGATCGCCAACGACACCGAGTTCGGCCTCGGCGCCGGCCTGTGGACCCGCGACATCAACCGCGCCTACCGCATGGGCCGCGGTATCAAGGCCGGCCGCGTGTGGACCAACTGCTACCACCTGTACCCGGCGCACGCCGCCTTCGGTGGCTACAAGAAATCCGGCGTCGGCCGCGAAACCCACAAGATGATGCTCGACCACTACCAGCAGACCAAGAACCTCTTGGTGAGCTACGACATCAACCCGCTGGGCTTCTTCTGATCTCTGGCACCCCCATAAAAAACGCGGCCTCGGCCGCGTTTTTTCATTCTCATGGGCAATGTTCCTGTAGGGGGGAATTCATTCGCCAAGCAGGCCGAAGGGCTGCAATTGCGAACGCCTAGCTGGCCGGATGCCTCCCTCATCCGCACGCGGCCTGCCCCGGCCCCGCCGTAGGAGCGAGCTCTGCTCGCGAATGGCCCACGCACCGAATCGCGAGCAGAGCTCGCTACATACTCTTGAACTCCGCGCGGAGGCATTAACCCTCTCCCTGAAGGGAGAGGGGGCGGTTTGTGCCAAGACTTCCACAGGCCTCAGCGCTCATCCCCCCGCCACTGCCGCGGGCTCACGCCGAACCAGCGGCGGAAGGCACGGGAGAAGGCGCTGGTTTCGGAATAGCCGAGCAACGGCGCCAGTTCGGAGATGGGCCGCTGGCGCTGGCGCAGGTAATGCAGCGCCAGTTCGCGGCGGGTCTGTTCCACCAGTTGGCTGAAGCTGAGGTTCTCTTCGCGCAGGCGGCGTTGCAGACCGGTCGGGGTCAGTTCCAGGCGCTCGGCGATCTGCTCCAGGCTGGGTTCGCCCAGGCTCAGAGCCAGACGGATCTGCGTGCCCGCCGCCTCCAGCAGGCTCGGCTCGCCGCCCTGCTCGCCCAGGCGGCGGATCACATCCTGGAACAGGAACAGCAGATTGGGATCGGCCTCGGGCATCGGCTTGCCCTGCACGTCGCCCTTGGGCACCAGCAGAAAATTGCACGGCCGGCCGAACTGCACCGGCGCACCGAAGGCCTGGCTGTGCTCCTGCCAGCCCTCAGGGCGGTCATGCACGAAGGCCACCGCGCGCGGGGACCAGTCGCGGCCCAACACGTGGCGGATCAGGTTGAGCGCCATGCCCATGGTGAGCTCGGCGTCCTGGCGGCGGTCGAGGATCGCGCCGTGGCGAACCTGGTAGTCGAAGCGCAAGCACTCGCCGCAATCCACCAGGCGGATCAAGGTGCTGTGCTGGTGATAGGGAAAGGCCGCGGCAAAGTTTTTCAGCGCCTCTTCCAGGGTGTTCGAGAACAGCCCGACATAGCCCAGCAAGCCGAGGTCGCGGGGTTGGAACTGCTGGCCGTAGCGCAAGCCGAAATTGTCGCAACCGGATTGTCGCGCAGCCTCTTCCAGCACTTGGCAGTAGTTGGTCAGGGCCAGGCTCAGGGTCGGGTGCCGCAGTTGTTCCGGATCGATCCCGGCACGGCCGAAGATGCGGTCGAGGTCGCCGCCCTGATCCGTGATGAAACGGTCGAGACCACTGGCGGCAGCCGATAACACGCCGACGTTGCTGGTCATGTGCGCCTGCAGGCCGGCACTGGGGAACAGGGACTGGTTCATCACGGACTTCCAGGTCTTTTTTTGATCGCACGTTCAAGCAAAACCCATGCCCTTGCGCCGTACCTTGCAGGCATTGGCCGCAGCCCCCGCGCGCGGGCCATTGCCGGGCCAGATCCGTGCACGGTGGCGCTCCATGCACCGGGCCGGAGCAGGGGCCGTGGGGCGATGGGTAACAAAGCGACACAACTTGACCGCACAGGCCGCACATGGCGTTCCACGGTCAAGTCCTGCGCAGGGGCGCTGGATAAGATCGGACCTGGTCTTCCACCAACGACGCCCCCTGGGGCGAGGAGTCCCGATGAGCACAACACAACTAAAACCAACGCTCGGCACCCTGCACCTCTGGGGCATCGCGGTCGGTCTGGTGATCTCAGGCGAATACTTCGGCTGGAGCTACGGCTGGGGCACGGCCGGCACCCTCGGCTTCCTGGTTACCGCCCTGCTGGTGGCCACCATGTACACCTGTTTCATCTTCAGCTTCACCGAACTGACCACCGCCATTCCCCACGCGGGCGGCCCCTTCGCCTACAGCCGTCGCGCCTTCGGCGAAAAGGGCGGGCTGATCGCCGGCATCGCCACCCTGATCGAGTTTGTCTTCGCCCCGCCGGCCATCGCCATGGCCATCGGCGCCTACCTCAACGTGCAGTACCCGGAACTGGACCCGAAGCACGCCGCGGTGGGCGCCTATATCGTGTTCATGACCCTGAACATCCTCGGCGTCAGCATCGCCGCCACCTTCGAGCTGGTGGTCACCGTGCTGGCCGTGGCCGAGCTGCTGGTGTTCATGGGCGTGGTCGCGCCGGGCTTCAGCTTCTCCAACTTCGTCTTCAACGGCTGGGCCGGCTCCGATGAGTTCGGCAGCCAGGCCATCTCCGGCATCTTCGCCGCCATTCCCTTCGCCATCTGGTTCTTCCTCGCCATCGAGGGCGCGGCCATGGCGGCCGAAGAAGCAAAGGATCCGAAGCGCACCATCCCGCGTGCCTACATCGCCGGCATCCTCACCCTGGTATTCCTGGCCATCGGCGTGATGATCATGGCCGGAGGCGTGGGCGACTGGCGCGAACTGTCGAATATCAACGACCCGCTGCCGCAGGCCATGAAGGCCGTGGTCGGCAACGACTCCACCTGGATGCACATGCTGGTGTGGATCGGCCTGTTCGGCCTGGTGGCCAGCTTCCACGGCATCATCCTCGGCTACTCGCGCCAGTTCTTCGCCCTGGCCCGCGCCGGCTACCTGCCGCGCAGCCTGGCCAGGCTGTCGCGCTTCCAGACGCCGCACCGCGCCATCATCGCCGGCGGCGTGGTGGGCATCGCCGCCATCTACAGCGACGGCCTGGTGAACCTGCAGGGCATGAGCCTGACCGCCGCGATGATCACCATGAGCGTGTTCGGCGCCATCGTGATGTACATCATCAGCATGCTCAGCCTGTTCAAGCTGCGCGCGAGCGAACCGCACCTGGAGCGCACCTTCCGCGCGCCGGGCTATCCGGTGGTGCCCGCCATCGCCCTGGTGCTGGCCGTGGTCTGCCTGCTGGCGATGGCCTGGTTCAACACCTTGATCGGTTTCATCTTCCTTGGCTTCATGGCGGCGGGGTATATCTACTTCCAGTTCACCGCCCACCATCGCGCCGGTGCCCCGGCCGATGCCCTGCTGAACCGCGCCTGAGTCAGGCGAAGAAGGCCCAGCAACGATGGATAGAAAGCGCTATCCACCCCACGGGTTGCGCTCGACCCAGGAGCGTGGCCCGGGGCACCTCACCAAGGAGAGCTTCGAGTGAGCAGTTTTTCCCACAGCGTCGGCGGTGAAACCTGGCGCTTCGACAGCCTCAAGGACGTCATGGCCAAGGCCAGCCCGGCACGCTCCGGCGACTACCTCGCCGGTGTAGCCGCCACCAGCGACGGCGAGCGCGTCGCCGCGCAGATGACCCTGGCCGACATCCCTCTGAAGCACTTCCTCGACGAGGCGCTGATTCCCTACGAGGAAGACGAGGTCACGCGGCTGATCATCGACAGCCACGACCGTGCCGCCTTCGATCCGGTCAGCCACCTCACCGTCGGCGGCTTCCGCGACTGGCTGCTCAGCGAGCATGCCGACGAAACCAGCCTGCGCGCCCTGGCCAAGGGCCTGACGCCGGAGATGGCCGCGGCGGTGTCGAAGATCATGCGCGTGCAGGACCTGGTGCTGGTGGCGCAGAAGATCCGCGTCATCACCCGCTTCCGCAACACCATGGGCCTGCGTGGCCGGCTCTCGACCCGCCTGCAACCCAACCACCCCACGGACGACCCCGCCGGCATCGCCGCGAGCATTCTCGACGGCCTGCTCTATGGCAACGGCGACGCCATGCTCGGCATCAACCCGGCCACCGACAGCATTGCCTCCATCTGCGCGATGCTGGAAATGCTCGATGCGATCATCCAGCGCTACGAGATTCCCACCCAGGCCTGCGTGCTGACCCACGTCACCACTTCCATCGCCGCCATCGAGCGTGGCGTGCCGCTGGACCTGGTGTTCCAGTCCATCGCCGGCACCGAGGCGGCCAACGCCAGCTTCGGCATCAGCCTGAAGATTCTCCAGGAAGGCTATGAAGCCGGCTTGTCGCAGAAGCGCGGCACCCTGGGCAACAACCTGATGTACTTCGAAACCGGCCAGGGCAGCGCGCTATCGGCCAACGCCCACCACGGCGTCGACCAGCAGACCTGCGAAACCCGGGCCTATGCGGTTGCCCGGCACTTCAACCCGTTCCTGGTGAATACCGTGGTGGGCTTCATCGGCCCGGAGTACCTCTACAACGGCAAGCAGATCATCCGCGCCGGCCTGGAGGACCACTTCTGCGCCAAGCTGCTGGGCGTGCCCATGGGCTGCGACATCTGCTACACCAACCACGCCGAAGCCGACCAGGACGACATGGATACCCTGCTGACCCTGCTTGGCGTGGCCGGGATCAACTTCATCATGGGCATCCCCGGCTCCGACGACGTGATGCTCAACTACCAGACCACCTCCTTCCATGACGCTCTCTACGCCCGCCAGAGCCTGGGCCTGAAGCCGGCGCCGGAGTTCGAGGCCTGGCTGGAGCGCATGGGCATCCTGGTGCAGAGCGATGGCCGGGTCATGCTCGGCGACCAGCTGCCGCCCGCCTTCCGCCAGGCCATCGCACGACTGGCCTGACCCCGAGGAGAGATGCATGAAAACTCCACGCCCCATCTCCGGCCACACCGCCAACCCCTGGGAAGAACTGCGCCGCCTGACCCCGGCACGCATCGCCCTGGGCCGCGCCGGCATCAGCCTGCCCACCCATGCCCAGTTGAACTTCCAGTACGCCCACGCCCAGGCGCGAGACGCGGTACACCTGCCGTTCGACCACGCCGGCCTCAGTGCCGCGCTGGCCGAACGCGGCCGCGACAGCCTGCTGCTGCACAGCGCGGCGGCGGACCGCGACACCTACCTGCAACGCCCGGACCTCGGCCGGCGCCTGGATGCCGCCTCGCGGGAACAGCTGCGGGAGTACGCGCGGGCCAATCCCGGCGGCTACGACCTCGCGGTGGTGGTGGCCGACGGCCTGTCCGCCCTGGCGGTGCAGCGCCACAGCCTGCCCTTTCTCGAACGCATGGAAGAACAGGCCCTGGCCGAAGGCTGGTCGCTCTCGCCCGTGGTGCTGGTGCAACAGGGGCGCGTGGCGGTGGCCGACGAGATCGGCGAACTGCTCGGCGCGAAGATGGTGGTGATCCTGATCGGCGAACGCCCCGGCCTCAGCTCACCAGACAGCCTCGGCCTGTACTTCACCTGGGCGCCGAAGGTGGGCCTCACCGATGCCTATCGCAACTGCATCTCCAACGTGCGACTGGAAGGCCTCAGCTACGGCATGGCGGCCCATCGCCTGCTCTACCTGATGCGTGAAGCCTGCCGCCGCCAGCTCTCCGGGGTGAACCTGAAGGACGAAGCCGAAGTACCGAGCCTTTCCGGCGAGCCGGACCGCGCCCTGGCCGGCAACTTCCTGCTGGCGACCGACCACCACTGACTTTTCCGCAGCCGGCGCTGCGCTCGAACCACGCGCCTTCATCGAATCCCCGCCGGCAAGCAGCCGCCCTCGTGACGGCACCAGCAGTCACGAGGCGACCAGCCAGTCAAACGCTTGTTTGGATTGCGCTTTCCACATTGTCTGATGCAGCATCGACCGCGCTGGCTGGCACAGCCCCTGCATTGCCATTCACGTCAATCCACAGATACCGAGGCCCACCATGCGCATCGTCCAAGCCACCCTGGAGCACCTGGACCTGCTTACGCCGCTGTTCGTGAAGTATCGTGAGTTCTACGGTGAACTGCCGTTCCCGGAGTCTTCGAAGAAGTTTCTGGAAAAGCGCCTGAGCCGCAAGGAGTCGGTGATCTACCTGGCCTTCGCGGATGACGACGACACCCGCCTGCTGGGCTTCTGCCAGCTCTACCCGAGCTTCTCCTCACTGGCCCTCAAGCGTGTGTGGATCCTCAACGACATCTATGTCGCCGAGGACGCCCGCCGCCAGCTGGTGGCCGACCGCCTGCTGCAGACCGCGAAGAAGTTGGCGCGGGAAACCAATGCCGTGCGCATGCGCGTGTCCTCCAGCGTGAGCAACGAAGTGGCGCACAAGGTGTACGAATCCATCGGTTTCCACGAAGACACCGAGTTCAAGAACTACATCCTGCCGATCAACAGCGACTGAACCCGCTGCCAGGGCCCGGCCAGCGAGCCGGGCTCTGCCCACTCCCCTTCCCTCGCAATCTGATCCGCGAAATCACTCGCAACAGATGCAGTCCTCGTGCCGTCCGCAATTCGGACAACCGCTCGCCGTTGCCGGGAAACTTCCCCCTATAATGCGCCGATAAACGCCCTCACCCGCCGCAGCCACTCACAAGGCGTCTCATGGATTTCAACCCGATCGACCTCATCCTGCACCTGGACCAATACCTCAACCTGCTGGTCACCAACTACGGAACCTGGATCTACGCCATCCTCTTCCTGGTCATCTTCTGCGAGACGGGCCTGGTGGTAACGCCCTTCCTGCCCGGCGACTCCCTGCTCTTCATCGCCGGCGCCGTCTGCGCCACCGGCGGCATGGACCCGTGGCTGCTGGGCGGCCTGCTGATGCTCGCCGCCATCAGCGGCGACAGCACCAACTACCTGATCGGACGCACCGCAGGCGAGCGCCTGTTCAGCAACCCGGACTCGAAAATCTTCCGCCGCGACTACCTGCAGCGCACCCACGAGTTCTACGACCGCCACGGCGGCAAGACCGTGACCATGGCGCGCTTCCTGCCCATCGTGCGGACCTTCGCCCCCTTCGTCGCCGGCGTGGGCCGCATGCCCTACCCCCGCTTCCTGGCCTTCAGCGTGCTCGGCACCATCCTCTGGGTGGGCGGCCTTGTGACCCTCGGCTTCTTCTTCGGCAACGTGCCCTTCATCAAGCAGAACCTCTCGCTGATGGTGATCGCGATCATTGGCGTATCCCTGCTGCCGATGGCCATCGGCTTCGCCCGAAGCCACTTTCGTACCGCCAAGAGCGCCGAGCACTCGAGCTGATCCGCGCCCCATGTGGTCCTATCGCAGCTGGCGCCGTCGGCGCATCCTCGCCCGCAATCCGGTCACAGCCCAGCAATGGGCGGTGGTGCAACACCGCCTGCCGATCCTCGACGGCCTGGACGAAGCGGAGAACCAGCGCCTGCGCGAGCGCAGCGTGCTCTTCCTGCATGAAAAGCGCATTACCGCCCTGCCCGGCGTCGAGCTCACCCACGAGGACCGCCTGACCCTCGCCGCGCAGGCCCAGCTGCCCCTGCTGCACCTGCCCGACCTCAACTGGTACCAGGGCTTCCATGAACTGGTGCTCTATCCCGACGACTTCATCAGCCCCCAGCGCCACCGCGACGCGGCGGGCGTGGAGCACGAATTCGACGACGAGCGCAGCGGCGAATCCTGGCAGTACGGCCCGGTGATCCTCGCCTGGCCCGGCGTGACGGCCAGCGGTGGCTGGGATGGCTACAACCTGGTGATCCACGAGCTGGCACACAAGCTCGACATGCTCAACGGCTCGCCCAACGGCCTGCCGCCGCTGCACCGCGACATGCGCCAGTCCGACTGGGCGCTGGCCATGAAGACCGCCTTCGACTCACTGAATGCCCAGCTCGACCGCGACCCGGACGCCGAAACGCCGATCGATCCCTACGCGGCCGAAGACCCGGCGGAATTCTTCGCCGTTGCCAGCGAGTACTTCTTCACCGCACCGGACTTGCTGGACCAGGCTTTTCCCGCTGTCTACCGCCAGCTCCAGGCCTTCTACCGCCAGGATCCGCTGGGCCGTCTCAAGCACTTGCAGGACACCCATCCCGACTATCGCGACGCGACCAATGGATGAGCACAACTGCGTGGCATCGGCCCTGGAATGTGCCTATAATCGCGCCCACTTTTTTGGCCTACCCCCAGGGAGTTGACCATGAGCTACAGCAAGATCCCGGCTGGCAAAGACCTGCCGAACGACATCTACGTCGCCATCGAAATCCCGGCCAACCACGCGCCGATCAAATACGAAATCGACAAGGACAGCGACTGCCTGTTCGTCGATCGCTTCATGGCCACCCCGATGTTCTACCCGGCCAACTACGGCTACATCCCCAACACCCTGGCTGACGACGGCGATCCCTTGGACGTGCTGGTCGTCACCCCCTACCCGGTCGCCCCGGGTGCCGTGATCCGCGCCCGTCCGGTCGGCGTCCTGCACATGACCGACGAAGCTGGTGGCGACGCCAAACTGCTGGCCGTTCCCCACGACAAACTGAGCGTCCTCTACAAGGACGTGAAGGAATACACCGACCTGCCGGCCCTGCTGCTGGAGCAGATCAAGCACTTCTTCGAGAACTACAAGGACCTCGAAAAAGGCAAGTGGGTGAAAGTAGAAGGCTGGGGCAACGCTGACGAAGCCCGTGCCGAAATCACTAAAGCGGTTGCGGCTTACCAAAAGTAAGTCCCGACCTCTCATGAAAAGCCGGCCACAAGCCGGCTTTTTTATTTCTGGTATCAGGCGGCATACGCCGCCTGACACTTACAGGGTGTAAGTACTGAGCTCACGAGCGATCAGCAAACGCTGGATTTCACTGGAGCCTTCGTAGATCTGGGTGATGCGGGCATCGCGGTAGAACTTCTCCACCGGGTAGTCCTCCAGGTAGCCGTAGCCACCGTGGATCTGCACGGCGCTGGAGCAGACTTTCTCCGCCATTTCCGAAGCGAACAGCTTGGCCTGAGACGCTTCGGAAAGGCACGGCACGCCAGCGTCCTTCATCCGCGCGGCATGCAGGATCAACAGACGCGCCGCGTTTATCTGCATGTGCATGTCCGCCAGCATATTGGCGATGCTCTGGTGCTCGATGATCGGCTTGCCGAACTGCACCCGTTCGCGGGCGTAAGCCAACGCCGCCTCGAACGCGGCCCTGGCGATGCCCAAAGCCTGCGCAGCGATGCCGATGCGGCCGCCTTCCAGGTTGGACAGGGCGATGGCCAGGCCCTTGCCGCGCTGGCCCAGCAGGTTTTCTTGCGGGATGCGGCAATCGCTCAGGGTCACCGCACAGGTGTCGGAGGCCTTGATCCCCATCTTGTGCTCGCTGCGGTCGACCACGAAACCTGGGGTATCGGTGGGCACCAGAAAGGCCGAAAGGCCCTTTTTACCGAGTTCCGGGTCGGTGACCGCAAAGACGATGGCGAGGCTGGCACGCTTGCCGTTACTGACAAACTGCTTGGCGCCGTTGAGCACCCACTGGCCGTCCTTGAGCTCGGCACGCGTGCGCAGGTTGTGCGCTTCGGAACCGGCATGTGGCTCGGTCAGGCAGAAGCAGCCGATCTTGCGGCCCGAGGCCAGGTCCGGCAGCCAGGTCTGCTTTTGCTCGTCACTGCCGTAGCGCAGGATCGGCCCGCAACCTACCGAGTTGTGAATGCTCATGAACGCGCCCAGCGCGCCGTCGCCAGCGGAAATCTCCTCGACGGCAACGGCATAGGCGACGTAATCGACAAAGGTGCCCTGCCACTGCTCCGGCACGATCATGCCAAGCAGGCCCAGTTCACCCATGGTCCTGACGACGCCATCATCGATCCAGCCAGCCTTTTCCCAAGCCTGGGCGTTAGGCGCCACTTCGCTGCGGGTAAAATCGCGCGCCATGTCGCGAATCATGCGCTGGTCTTCGCTCAGTTCAATGTCATACATCAGCGAATTCTCTCATCGGGCTCGGCGGCTTGCCGCAGGGCCGGTTTGCTCTTGGGGCGGGTGGCAAAAAAGCTCTGGACCAGCTCCTGCTGCACCTGCTCGATCGTGGCTTGCTGCCAACGTGGCGACTTGTCCTTGTCGATAATCAGCGCGCGCACCCCTTCGATCAGGTCACCGCGCTCAAACCAGGCATGGGCCAGCTCAAGCTCCTGGGCGAAG
The DNA here is from genome assembly GCF_043392685.1 of Metapseudomonas phytobenefica. Taxonomy (NCBI): domain Bacteria; kingdom Pseudomonadati; phylum Pseudomonadota; class Gammaproteobacteria; order Pseudomonadales; family Pseudomonadaceae; genus Metapseudomonas; species Metapseudomonas phytobenefica. The sequence continues at coordinate 10,112 of NZ_JBHZGM010000017.1, forward strand.
CATTCGGCCAGCGACTTGTCCTGCCCGCGTTGCATGAGCTCAAGGGTGACGGCGACTGCCAGCGGCGAACGGCTCTCAAGGGTTTGCAGCGTTTCCTGTGCCCACTCGGCAAACTCAGGACGCGCTTCACTCTTGAGCGAGGCGACAATCGCCTGCACCGAGAGTTGGCTGAAGTGCTCGTCGATCGCGCCGCGTACGGCCTCGAGCCCGGCACCGGGCAGACGCTCACTGGCCAGCGTAGCCAGCAGCGAACGCAGGTCTTCGCGCGGGTTGTAGGTCCAGTTCATGTTGTTCAGGCAGTGATCGAGCTCGGCCAGTTGCTCGGGCTTGAGGCACCAGTCGGCCAAGGAGGCATAAAGCGCATCGGCTGCACGGACATGATTGCCGGTCAGCGCCAGGTAGATACCCAGCTTGCCCGGCAGACGCGGCAGGAAGTAGCTGCCACCGACATCCGGGTAGAAACCGATGCTCACCTCGGGCATGCCCATACGGGTCGACTCGGTGATCACCCGGAAGGTCGCACCCTGTACCAACCCCATTCCACCGCCCAGGACAAAGCCATTCATCAGCGCCAACACGGGCTTGGGATAGTGGTGAATGTACTGATCGAGCCGGTATTCCTCGGACAGGAACACAAAGTGCTGGTTATCACCGCCCAAGTGGCTTTCATAGAGCATGCGGATATCACCGCCCGCGCAAAACGCCTTCTCGCCGTTGGCACGCAGCACCACAGCCAGCACCTTGGGGTCTTTTTCCCAGGCCTTGAGATGCTGATCGAGCAGACGAATCATCGGCAGCGACAGGGCATTGAGCCCTGCCGGCCGATTCAGCGTCAGGTGCCCGATGCCGTTGCGCACCTCGGATATGACAGGCAAATCGTGCTCGCTCACGATCAGCTCTCCTGCTTGTGATAGAGGCTGATGATGGCGGAGAAATCCAGCTGCCCATTACCCAGGCTGCTGAAGGTCTGATACAGCTGCTGCGCGGCCGCACCAAGGATGACCGGCTGGCGCACCTGACGGGCAGCCTCGGCGGCCAGCCCCAGGTCCTTGAGCATCAGGTCGGTGCCAAAACCCCCGGTGTAGCCACGCGAGGCCGGTACACCTTCCATCACCCCCGGGAAGGGGTTGTAGGTATCGGAACTCCAGCAGCGGCCGCTGGCGGTATTGATGATGCCGGCCAGCACTTTCGGGTCGACGCCCAGCGCGACACCCAGGCTCATCGCCTCGGAAGTGGCGATCATGGAAATGCCCAGCAGCATGTTGTTGGCGACCTTGGCCGCCTGGCCGGTGCCGGCATCGCCGCAATGCACGATGTTCTTGCCCATGGCCTGCAGCACGGGCAGGGCGCGGTCGAAATCAGCCTTGGCGCCACCGACCATGAAGGTCAGGGTGCCGGCGGCCGCACCACCGGTACCACCGGACACCGGCGCGTCGAGCATGGCGTGGCCCTTGGCGCTGACCGCGCTGGCCACATCTCGTGCGCTTTGCGTGTCGATGGTGGAGCTGTCGATCAGCAGGGTCGGGGATTTCAGCGCGGCAAGCAGGCCGTTGTCGCCCAGGTACACGCTTTTCACATGCTGCGCAGCCGGCAGCATGGTGATGATGATTTCCGGGCTGTACTCGGCCGCAGCGGCCGGGGATTCGACGGCGGTGGCACCTTCGGCAACCAGCGATTGCACGGCGGCGGCGGAAAGGTCGAAGACGAACAGTTCGTGGCCGGCCTTGACCAGATTGCGCGCCATTGGCGCACCCATGTTGCCGAGACCGATAAATCCGATACGCATGGTTTTCTCCAGGAAGGCGTCAGTTGTGTGTGAACACAGGGGCACGTTTTTCGACGAAGGCACGCATGCCTTCCTTCTGGTCGTTCAGCGCGAACACCGAATGGAAGACCCGGCGCTCGAACAGCAGGCCTTCGCGCAGGCCCACTTCGAAGGCACGGTTCACGCATTCCTTGTTCATCATGATGCTCGGCAGGGACTTGGCCGCGATCAGCTGGGCGGCGTCCATGGTGTCCTGCAGCAGCCTTTCCAGCGGAATGATGCGCGCCACCAAGCCGGCACGCTCGGCTTCTTCGGCATTCATCTGGCGCCCGGTCAGGCACAGGTCCATGGCCTTGGCCTTGCCCACGGCGCGGGTCAGACGCTGGCTGCCGCCAATGCCGGGCAACACGCCCAAGTTGATCTCGGGCTGGCCGAAACGGGCATTATCAGCGGCGAAGATCATGTCGCAGAGCATCGCCAGTTCACAGCCACCGCCCAGGGCGTAGCCGGCTACGGCGGCGATGATCGGCTTGCGGCGCGAGGCGATGTTGTCGGCAATGCTGAAAAAGTCTTCCAGATAGGCTTCCTGGAAGGTCTTGTCGGCCATTTCCTTGATATCGGCGCCAGCGGCGAAGGCCTTTTGCGAGCCGGTCAGCACCATCACGCTGATTTCCGGGTCACGGTCGAACTGGCAGACCGCATCGCTGAGCTCGCGCAGAAGCGTCTGGTTCAGCGCGTTGAGGGCCTGCGGGCGGTTCAGGGTGATCAGCGCTACGCGGTCGTGGCGTTCGATCAGCAGCGTTTCGTAGTTCATTGTCATGCTCTCCCACGTGGCCGGGCACGGGGCCCGGCCGCCGCCATTACTTGAGGGTGATGGTGGTGTTCAGGGCACCCGCCTCGCCGTCCTCGAACCAGCGCTCGGTGACGGTCTTGGTCTGCGTGTAGAACAGAATGACTTGCTTGCCGTAGGGGCCCAGGTCGCCCAGCTTGGAGGCGCGCGAGCCGGAGAAGCTGAACAGCGGAACCGGCACCGGGATCGGTACGTTGATGCCGACCTGGCCGACATCGATGTCTTCCTGGAAGCGACGAGCCGCCGCGCCCGAACTGGTGAACAGCGCGGTGCCATTGCCGTTGGGGTTGGCGTTGATGATGTCGATGGCTTCATCGAGGGTGGCGGCATTCATCACGCTCAGCACCGGGCCGAAGATTTCCTCTTTGTAGATGGTCATCTCAGGCGTCACGTCGGTGAAGATGGTCGGCCCAACGAAGTTGCCATTCTCGTAGCCAGGGACCACCGGGTTACGGCCATCGAGCACGAGGGTCGCGCCCTCCTCCACACCCTTGGCGATCAGGCTGGAGATGCGGTCAAGCGCAGAGCAGGAAACTACCGGGCCCACATCGGTACCCGCCTCGTGGCCAGCGTTGACCTTGAGAGTCCGGGTTTTCTCCACCAGCTCCGGCAGCCACTTCTGCGCCTCGCCCACCAGAATCACCACCGGCAAGGCCATGCAGCGCTGACCGGCCGCACCGAAGGATGCGCCCATCAGGTTATTCAGGGTCTGCTGCTTGTTGGCATCGGGCAGCACGATGCAGTGGTTCTTCGCCCCCATCATGCATTGGGCGCGTTTGCCGTTGAGGCTGGCGCGGTTGTAGACGTGGGTGCCGACCTTGGTCGAGCCCACGAACGACACGGCCTTGATGTCCGGGTGGTCGCACAGCAGGTTCACCGCATCCACACCACCATGGATGACGTTGAGCACGCCAGCCGGGATGCCGGCTTCGAGGGCCAGTTCGGCCAGGCGCATGGTCACCATCGGGTCCTGTTCGGACGGCTTGAGGACGAAGGTGTTGCCGCAAGCGATGGCCATTGGGAACATCCACAGCGGAATCATCGCCGGGAAGTTGAACGGGGTGATGCCGGCACATACGCCCAGGGGCTGCAGCAAGGTGTAGGTATCCACGCCAGTGGCCACGTTGTTGGCCAGCTCGCCCATCTGCAGGGTGCCGATGTTGGCAGCATGTTCGACCACCTCAAGGCCACGGAACACATCGCCCTCGGCATCAGGCAGGGTCTTGCCCTGCTCGGCGGTGAGGATGGCGGCCAGCTCCTTGATGTTTTCCCGGATCAGCTGCTGGTACTTGAGGAAAATGCGCGCGCGGGCGCCGATGGGGGTCTTGCGCCAGGTCTTGAAGGCCTCGCGTGCGGAGGCAACAGCGGCGTTCATTTCCTCTTCGGTGGCGAAGGGAACGCGAGCCAGCACTTCCTGAGTCGCCGGGTTGACGACATCACGCCATTGGGTGGTCTTGGATTCGACAAACTGGCCATTGATCAGCAGTTTGACGGTTGGAACGGCCGGTTGAGCTGAGGTGGTCATTGTTATTTTCTCGCCTTGGCACCAGTGGTTACGACGGAGCATCCCGAATCGGGTGCGGTTTCGGCGATCGTATCAGTGTGTTTTTGTCCATAGAACAATCCAATTTGCAGTACCATTCTGCAAATTTGCACAGATGGAGCCGCACAGTGGACTGGAACAACCTGCGTTTCTTTCTCGAAGTGGCCAGAACACGCCAATTGACGGCCGCGGCACGCTGTCTGTCGGTCGACCACACCACAGTCGCCCGGCGTATCCAGGCGCTGGAAAAGGACCTGGGTCAGCAGTTGTTCAGTCGGGGGACCACCGGCTACAGCCTGACCGAAGCCGGCCGGCGCCTGTTGCCAAAAGCCGAAGCCATGGAGAGTGCGTTTTCGGCCATCGAGAAAACCAGCGACGGCCAACAGCAGTCGATGTCGGGACAAGTGCGTATCGGTGTGCCCGAAGGTTACGGCACCGTGATGCTGGCCCCGCAGCTCGCCTCGCTGACACGGCAGCATCCCAATCTCGGTGTGGAGCTGTTGGCGGTGCCGCGCACGGTGCATTTGTCACGGCGCGAAGCCGATATCGTGATCACCCTGGAGCGGCCTGAACGCGGCCCGTACATCATCACGCGCCTGACCGACTACGTACTCAAGCTCTACGCCAGCACCGAGTACCTGGAGCAGCACACCCCGATCACCAGCCTCGATGATCTGCGTGAGCACAGCTTCGTCAGCTATATCGACGATCTGCTCTACAGTAAGGAGCTGTTTTACCTCGATGAAATTGGCAAGCCGCGCCGAGTCGCGCTGCGCAGCACCAGCATCCTGGCCCAGCAGCAAGCGGCGGCGGCAGGTGCGGGACTGGCGATCCTGCCCGCCTTCGCCGCCGCCACCGACAAAGGTCTGCAGTGCGTCCTGGGCGACCAGATCGTGTTTACCCGCACCTTCTGGATGCTGATGCCCATCGAACTCAAAGATATTGCGCGGATGAAAACCACGTGGAACTTCCTGCGCGAGCAAGCTGGCCTGCACCAGGCGCTTTTGATGGGCGGGCACGCCTCCTCCCACGCATAGGAGAACAACAATGGCCGGAGCAGGCGTCGAGGCGGCTAAAGCTTGCATGGCGCCGGCAGGCTTCTCGCTGTTCGCCGATTACTTCCTGCATCTGCAACAGGGTAGATACGCCGGGCCAGTGGGCTCAGCGCATACCCCGAAACCGGTGCGATGCGACGCCTGGCAAACTGCTTGCTCAAGCGTCCGAATTGACCTCATCCGTCCCAAGCAGCAGGACCACCAGGAGATCAGCCAGGTGCTCGACGTTACGGGTATCGCCAATGCGCTGGTTGATAACGAAACCGTCGAAGGCCATCCACAGGATATGGGCCATCATCCCGTCGCCCAACAAGGCATGGCGGTCCGCTGGGAGGCAGTCGCGAAGCAGGGCCGAGACGCGGGCTTCAGCAAGGAACAGCAAATCATTGGGTTTGCCCTGGTCCCTGGGCGCCGAGGCGCCACTGAGCTATTCCCTGGCGAGCGACACCAGCGACTTGCCGCAAACGCTGAAGTCGGGCGGCGTGACGGTGACCTACAACGTCCTCGGCAACACGCTCACCGCCTCGGCTGGCGTGACCCCCGTGTTCACCTTCAGCCTCACCGCGGCGGGCTTGTACAGCTTCACGCTGCTCAAGGCCCTGGACCATGCGGCGGGCAATGACGAGAACGACATCCCCCTCAACCTCGGCTCGCTGCTGCAGGCCACCGACGCCGACGGCGACACGGTGACGGCCGCGCCCGAGAAGCTGGTCATCACCGTCGACGACGACACGCCGACGCTCGCGTTCGGCAACCTGATCGGAACAGGTACCGTCCTTCCCCAATACGGAAACTGGAGCATGGCGGCCGGCGCCGACGGATTGGGAGCAGCGGGTCTGGATATCTCGTTGGTCAATGGTCAGTTCACCCTGATCAGGCCGGACGACACGACCACCACCGGTACCGGTACGCTCAACGATCTTTCGCCCTCACCGGATGCCAATGGCGCATACCACTTCGCAGGTAGCCTGACCGGCGACTTCGACAACGACGCGACAACGGCCGATACCACCATCGACTACACCCTGACGGCCTTTGCCAATGGCACCTATGCCCTGGATCTGGTGCAAGGCTTCAGTTCGACCGTCGTCCTCAGCAGCGCCGACGGCTCACTCGATGCAGGCGGCCCCGACCCTGTCCGCACCTTGCTGATTCCCAAGCAGGACACGCCGACCATTCCTTCGCCATCCGAGGAGATCGTGTTCTTCGGCGTGAACGCGAACACGACCGCAGACCAGGTATTGAGCGCCATCGTGCAGGGAGCGCCCGACCTCACCGAAGCGCAGATCGAAGCCGGCGGATTCTCCTTCCTCGGCACGGCGAACATGAACGTCAGCACGTCCGGCATCGGCATCGCCAACAACAACCTGGAGGGCAACGGAACGGCCGGCATCAATAGCGGCGACGAGAGTTTCGTGATCAACCCCGAGACCTTGCTGACGGCCGTGAAGGTGTTCATCGACAACTCGCTGCAGGGTTACAACCCGGCAACCGAAGAGCTGTATTACAGGGTCTTCTTCGAGGACGGCACGAGTTCGGCCCAGACGAAGGTTCTTGCCGCCGATCTCGCCTCCGAGGCTGGGGGCCAGAAGTCCTTCCTCGTCCAGTGGGATGACGTGAAGATGATCGATGCCGTTCAGCTCTCGATGGGCCTGGGCGCGATCAAGGTGCCGGTGATCCAGTTCATCAAGCAGGTCGAGAACATGGCCAACGATGTCCAGTTGGCCTTCAACGCAACACTGACGGACAAGGATGGGGACACGGCGAGCAGTACGTTCGAAGCCAAACTGTTTGCGAACGACCCGAATGACCAGCTCTTCGACTACAGGTTGGCCGGCACTATTGGCGAGCAGGATGCCTTCAACATCGATCTGTCGGCCGCCGAGAACCTGTACCGGGTCAACGGCTTCGATGTGGGGCCAGACAAGCTGATGCTCATTGGTGACCCGGGCGCCGCAATCCAATCAATCGACAACTCTGGCGCAGACAGCATCGTGACAATCGACGAGTCGGGCGCACAGACAACGACCATCACCGTGGTCGGTGTCGACCTCACGAACGCCGACATTCTCTTCGGCGGCGCCTGACAGGCACCGGCAAGGCACAGGCAGGGTGGATATCGCTTTTCATATCCACCCGCGAGGCCGTGCCGAGCCACGATGGTGAGTCGATGAAGCGCGATCCAAGCTACGGTTCCTGATGCAGACATGGCCAAAGTGAACGACCAGTCCCCCGCAAGGGAGCCTGGTCGTTTTCATCGGGAAAGCCGGACTGGAAGGCTCAGTCCATTTCTACCCAGGTGGAATCCGGTGGCTCGCCGCCGCTGGTGAGTCCGTGCTTCAGCGCGTACATCAGCAGGTCGACGCGATTGATGAGGTTCAGCTTGTGATAGATGTTGCTGAGGTGGTTGTGCACCGTGTGCTCGCTGATGCCCAGGCGCGCGGCGATGCACATGTACTTGGCGGACGGGTCGCCCACGATGGCGCCAATCAGCTCCCTTTCGCGCAGGGTCAACTGCGAGTACCGCGCGCGCTCCGGGTCTGCATTCACCCGTAACTGTCCGGCCGCGGAATACCCGGAAAGTCCGCCGGCCCATGCCCGTTCCAGCCCGATGTCGCGATGGTGGACCTTGATGATGGCACGGATGATCGACTCCGTGGGATCCTCCGCCAGCACGACGCCCCGGGCACCGGCATCGATCGCCCGGGCAATGGGAACGGCTTCGTACAACCCCCTGAGCAGCAGCACCTTCATCTCGTCTCTGCGGGTAAGCAGCGAGATGACGTCCAGCGGGTCCAGGGCATCCGGAAAGAAACTGAAGAAAATGACATTCGGGCGCAGCTGATCGGCAAGATCCAGCGCGTGGGCATAGGTACTGGCCTGGCCGCACACTTCCATCCTTGGCTTTCTGGCATTGATCAAGTCATGGAGCCCCATCAGGACGAGGGGACGACAATCGATCAGCATCACGCGTATCGGTTGGGTACGGAATTGCATTTACATACTTCGCCCCCCTGAAAGGTGGCTCGTCGTGCGGGGTTGCGCGGACGGATCGCACTCGTTGTATAGAAGGGCGATGGGGCGAATTGCCAGCAGCGCCAGACGTCACGTTGAGTTGCCAGGATAAGCGGCCATCAGGTATCCCGCCCGACGAACGGGTGTCTCGCAAGCGAAAGTTGGCACACCGAAATCCGGCGCTGGAGGCCTTGAAATGTAGGGGGCGCCACGCGCACCGACGGCTTGACGTGGAGCCGACGCCGGAGTCGGTGCGTAGCGGATCGACGCCACCTTGGCTGCCCGACCATTCCCTGCACGAAGCCCCTGAAAACCGAAGGATCTCCAGGGGCTTCGTCTTTTTTGCAGCTGGCCCGCGTCAGGCCTCGAGGTCAGTGGACAGGGACAGCGCTTTCCAGGCCGCCACTTCGCTTTCCACCAGATTGTGCTTGTCGGCGATGCGCTGCACCGCGTCGCTGCCCAGGGCGAGGCGCTGCGGCGGGTTGGCGGCGTTCGCCAGCGTCAGGATGGCGCCGGCGAACTTGCTCGGGTCGCCCGGCTGGGCATGGTTGGCGCCTTCGGCGAAGCGGCGCATGGCGCCCACGGTTACGTCGTAGTCCGCCAGCTCCAGGGCAGTCTTCACCAGGGATTGCTCATCGAGGAAGTCGGTGCGGAAGAAGCCCGGCTCGACCACCGTGACCTTCACCCCCAACGGTGCCAGCTCCTGGTGCAGCGCTTCGCTGATGCCTTCCACGGCGAACTTGGTGGAGCCATACACGCCCCAGCCGTAGTAGGACTGGTAGCCGCCCAGGGACGAGATGTTGATGACGTGGCCGGAGCGCTGGCGGCGCATGTGCGGCAGCACGGCGCGGGTGACGTTGAGCAGGCCGAAGACGTTGGTGGCGTAGATGCGCTCCACCTCCTGCGCGCTGGTTTCTTCCACCGCACCGAGGATGCCGTAGCCGGCGTTGTTGAGTAGCACATCGATGCGGCCGAAGCGCTTGATGCCCTCTGCCACCGCGTCGTGGGCCTCGCTTTCGCGGGTCACGTCCAGGCGCAAGGCCAGCAGGTTGGGATGCTTGCCCAGGCGGGCAACGACGTCTTCCGGCTTGCGGGCGGTAGCGATTACCGCATCACCAGCCTCCAGGGCCTGCGCTGCGATGAGGGCGCCGAAACCACGGGAAGCTCCAGTAATGAACCAGGTACGCATAGCAACTCTCCTGTGTGGGAGCCCGCACCGCGCGGGCTTTCTGTTCGAGTTGCGTTCACTGTATGGCGGAGCGACTCATGCGATAATCCCAATAAAATTGCATGAGCTTGTGATCTGTATTCATCAATATGACGGCCACCTCCAGGGGACCGCAGCGTGCCCTGGTCAGTGAATGCACTGCGTTGAGTGCTACCGGAACCGCTGAGCCAGGCTGATTGCCATGCCCCGGCAGTCGACGGAAGGCTCGGGTTAGAATGCCGCCCCTCGTTTCCCTCGAATCGCCCGCCATGAATCTCGACGCCATCGCCACCCTGGAACAGCAACTGACTTCCGCCCTTGGGCATGTGCCGGACGAAGTCCGCCGCCTGTTCCACGGCCGCGGCCGGCGCTTTCCCGGGCTGGAGCAGGTCACGGTCGACTGGTTGCAGGGCGTGGTGCTGGTGTCGTTGTTCCGCGAAGTCGCGGAAGACGAGCTCGCTGCGCTGCGGGCCATGCTTCTGCGACTCACCCAGTCGCCGGTCTGGCAGCGCAGCGGTGCGCGGAGTCTGTTGCTGCAGCATCGCTACCTGCTGGAAAGCACTGTGGAGCTGCTCTGGGGCGAGGCGGTGGATGAGTGCGTGGTCAACGAGGGCGGGCTGCGCTTCAAGCTGGACCTGGGCAGGAAGCAGAACAACGGCCTGTTCCTCGACATGCGTTACGGCCGCGACTGGGTTCGTGCCAATGCCCGCGGCAAACGGGTGCTCAATCTGTTCGCCTACACCTGCGGCTTCTCGGTAGCCGCCATCGAGGGCGGCGCGGAGCATGTGGTGAACCTGGACATGGCCAGTTCGGCGCTCAGCCGGGGGCGGGAGAATCACCGGCTCAATGGCCATGACCTGGGCCGGGTGAGTTTCCTCGGCCATGAGTTGTTCAAGTCCTGGGGCAAGGTGAAAAAGAGCGGCCCCTACGATCTGGTGATCATCGACCCGCCGTCCTTCCAGAAGGGCAGCTTCGCCCTGACCCGCGATTACCAGAAGATCCTGCGGCGCCTGCCGGAGCTGCTGACCGAGGATGGAGTGGTGCTGGCCTGCGTGAATGATCCTGCCATCGGTCCGGACTTCCTCGTGCAGGGTATGGCGACGGAGGCTCCGGAATTGCGCTTCGTGGAGCGGCTGGAAAATCCGCCGGAGTTTGCGGATATCGATGAGGATGCGGGGTTGAAGGCGCTGGTGTTTCGGCGCGGGTAGTTGCCGGGGCCCCTCTCCCTGAGCAGAGAGAGGGGAGAATAAGCGCTAGAACGGCACGGTGAGTTTCAGCCAGTAGGCATCGCCTTCCGCGCGGTTGCGCACCTGGGTTTCCTGTTCCCATTTGGCGGTGAGGAACCAGCCGTCCTTGTTGCTGTACATGATCGACGGGCCGATGGAGAAGGCGCGGCCCTTGTTGTCGTCGATGGTCTCGCCGTCCTGGCGGTCGTCGGTGGTCTGGCGGTAGTAGTAGCCACCCACACCCAGCACCCAGCCGTTGCCCAGGCCCCAGCCGACGGCGTAGTCGAAGTGGAATTCCTGGCCGGAGCGGTAGTCGGTGGCGGGGTTTTCCCGGTTGAAGTCGTACATCAGTTTCACGCTGGCGTTGAGCCCGGCGGGGTCGACGTAGGAGATCGCCCACACCGGTTCGACAGTCCAATAGTTGCGCCCGATGTTGGCCAGGTCGCCGCGGTCGTACTCGCCGGAGGGGGCGATGAAGTCCAGGGCGAAGATGCTGTGCAGCTTGTCGCTGTGATGAAAGCCCAATGCCGGACCGAAGATGATGTCACCCAGGCCTTTCTTGCTCTGGGACTGGCCGTTCACTTCCACCTTCAGGTCCACGAACGGGAACAGCGCGGCGAAGGCCAGGTTGCCGCCGAACAGCTGCTGCTCGCTCACCCAGATCAGGCGCGGGGCGATGACGTTGGCGCGCACGCGGAAGTCCACGGGCAGGCTGCGGCCGTCGTTGCCGCGAAGTGTGTCGGCCTCGTAGTGGGTGGAGAACACCTGGCCGTAGAAACCGGGTGGCGGCATGGCACCGGACATGTAGTTCTCGGCACCCATCGGGTAGGTGGAGCCACCGCCTTCGGAGGCATGGGCGACCTGGACGAGGGCGGCGAGGATGCAGCAGGAAAGGACACGCAGGTTGGCACTCATCGGCAATACCTTCTTGTTGTTATGGGCGTGAGCCGCCGTCCGCGCACATGGCGCGGAGCGGCGGATGAAGCAGGGTCAGATGCGCGTGGGCTCAGATTCGCTTGAACAGCGCCGAGCGGGTGCTCTCGCCGGCGCCGTCGGCGGCGGTGAGGAAGCGCTCCATGAAGATGTCGCGCTCGAACAGCCGCCCCTGCATCAGCGCGGTGATGGCAGCGTCGATCATCGGCGGCGGGCCGCAGAGGTAGGCCTTATTGCCGGAGAAACGACCATCGAAATGCTGCTTCGCCGCGTCGTGCACATAGCCCCGGAATCCGGTCCACTCGGTGTCGTCGGCGGCCTGGCTGAGAGACGGCACGTAGGTGAAGTTCTCGTGCTGCTCGGCCAGGCGCTCGAAGAGTTCGCGGTTGTACAGCTCGGCGCGGGTGCGCGCGCCCTGGAACAGCACCATGCGCCGCGTATCGCCCTGTTCCAGCAGGTCGAGGATCATCGACTGCGGGCTGGAGAGGCCCGAGCCGCCTGCGATGAAGATCAGGTCGCCGGCCTGGGACCCGCGCACGAAGAACTGGCCGTAGGGGCCGGAGAGCTCCAGCGCATCGCCCACCTTCAGTTCGCGGTGGATGAACCCTGTGGCCTGGCCTCCCTCGACCAGGCGCACGTGCAGTTCCACCTCGTCGGCACGGCTCGGCGGGTTGGCCAGGGAGAAGGCGCGGGTACCCTCGATGCCGGGGATCTGCAGGTTGATGTACTGCCCGGCCTGGAAGTCCATGGGGCGGTCCAGTTTCAGGCGCACACCCTTGATGGTGGGCGAGAGGTCGTCCAGCGCGACCACCGTCGCCTGGAAGTCCTGCACCGCGTGGCCGGCGAAGTCGGGGTCGACGTCGATGTCGGCCTCGATCACCAGGTCGCTCTGCGGGATGGCGCAGCAGGCCAGCACCTTGCCCTCGTCGCGCTCCATGTCCATCAGTGCGAAGGGCGAGGCGGCACCGACGTCCACCTCCCCTTCCAGCACCTGCAGCTTGCAGGTGGCGCAGGTGCCGTGGCCGCAGGCGAAGGGCAGCCAGACGCCCTGGCGCAGCGCGGCCTGGAGAATGGTCTGGCCCTCTTCGACGTCGATCTGTTCACCGGTGGGTTCGATAGTCACCTGGTAGCTCATGGCGACCTCCTCAGTTGAAGCTGCCGTTGAGGCCATCCAGGCCGGGAGTAGAAAGGTGCAGCAGGCTCTTGTGGCCGATGCCGTTGGCGGCGAGGCCAGCCTTCAGGTCGGGCGCGAAATCGGCGTCGTCGAGGCGCCACAGCGCCTTGGCGAAATCCACCTTCGCCGCATCCGGGTGCGAGGCGATGGAGGGCTTGACCACGTTCTCGATGAAGTCGCCGAAGGGCATGTCCGGCGGCAGCGGCAAGGTGAAGGGGGCGCAGAACATCAGGTGGCGCTCCCAGCAGAGGTACACCAGTTGCAGGCCGTTGAAGTTTTCCTGGCGGTCCAGGGATTGCGCCTGGTAGGCGCCGATGGCGGTCACGGGCATGACGCTGTCCTTCTTGTAATGGGGTGGAAGGCGGGCACGCGCTGCCCGCCGTGGACTCAGCCGGCGCTGGCAAGGTCGGCGGGCTTGTCGCCCTGCCACTCTCGCCAGCGTTGGTGTTCGGGCGAGTCCTGGTAGTCGAAGTTGTCCTGGCCGAAAGCGATGTTGTAGTAGTCGCGCACCACCGTCTCGACGTCGCCGCCGCCGCAATTGCCCTGGAGGATCTGGTGCACCGGCAGCCAGGCCTGGACGTACTTCTCCGGCTCGAACCGGAAGATGTCGCAGCAGCCGTCGGAGCAGAAATGGAAGCGCTCGCCGCCATGGATCACGCTGCGATGGCTCAGCGTCGTGTCCGCGTCCGGCTCGGTGAAGGCCAGCGGGATCTGGCAGATCTGGCAGAGCATCGGCAGCGCGTTGTTGTAGAAGCGCTCGCCACGGGCCTGCATCTCGCGCCAGTGCTCATAGCGTGGGCGGTAGATGCGGTCGAAGGTGTTCGGGTACTTGGCCGAGAGCCAGTCCAGTTCCTCGTCGCTGGGCATCCAGGTATGGAAGTTGGTGGCCTGGCTGTACTGGTAGAAGATCGACCAGGCCTGGTGGCTGATGTGTTCCTTGCCGATGGTGGTCTGCTCGACGTACTTCGGCGGACGGATGCCATAGCGCTCCAGGTCCTTGAACAACGCGCCGCCGGCCTGCTCGTAGTACACCTCCCAGGCCTCGGCCCAGGACATGACTTTGTTCGACAGCATGTAGTCCATCATCATCCCCACCAGCGTCAGCAGGCGGTAACCGCGCCAGAACCACTTGTCGATCCAGCGCTGGATGATCGGCACATTGTCTTCGTGCTGCTCCAGCAGGAACTTGATCACCTCCAGCCCCAGGGTCATGTGCCGGGCCTCGTCGGACTGCGCCGAGAAGCCGAAGGTGACGGTCGCCATGTCGCCGTTGTAGGCGGCGCCGGACATGAAGGGCACGAACAGCAGGTTGGTCAGCACGTATTCGAAGCTGAAGGAAATCGCTGTGAGGAACTCGAACGGGCCGGCGGTGCGGGCGTCCTCGAAGAACGACTTGGGCACCGAGAGGAACCACACCCGGTCGTGCATGTGGGCGAAGTCATGCAGGCCGTTGAAGTGCTTGTTGTAGTGGCTCATGGCGTGGATCTGGGTCTGCACGTGGCGCAGCTCGTCGATCGCCTGCATCTGGCAGGCGACCCGCGCCCCGGCGCCGCCAAAGTGCCGGCCGACGCGAGCGAAGCCCTGGTAGGCCTGGTACTCCAGCGGGGTCACGCCGCAGAGGAACAGCTTCAGCGCGTTGACGTAGCGCGCGTCGGACAGGTTGGTATGGCCGTTGTTCTGGGAGAAGGCGTCGAAGATGGCGTAGAGCTTCTTCTCCTTCTCGGCCTGGTATTTCCAGTAGGCATCCATGGTCAGGCGGAAGGGGTCCTCCCACTTGTCCCAGTCGGTGATCTTGATGCCCTCGAAGCGCTCAAAGGGGTAGATGTCGTCCTTGCTCTGGTAGCTCGGTTCCCAGGCCAGGTCACGGGTCAGGCAGCGGTACTTGTCTTTCTGGTTCAGGCGTTTGGCGGCCATGGCGGCTCTCCCGATTCTTGTCGTTATGGGCGGATTCAGTTCCAGTGCAGGGCGAAGCGATCTTCGTCCTCCTCAACGTTGCCGCCGAGGGTGATGACGTCGATGAGCATTTCCTGCACGTCCCATTCGCGGCCGAGCTTTTCTTCCACCGTGGCGCGGTTGATCTCCAGGCGGCCTTCGGCCTGGACGCGGATCATGGCCGGCTGGTGCTGGATCTCGGCGTGGGGGTTGTCCTCGGCAATGGCCTCGACGATGTAGCGGGCGTTGTCGTTGTCCTGGAAGGCGATGTAGACGAGGGAAGTCATTGCGCGGCTCCTGCAAGGCCGAGTTTCTTCAGGCGGGCGGCGAACTCGCCGGCCACGGTGTCGAGGGCGTTGGCGCCAGGACCGATCTCGGCGAGCGGCGCGAGGGCTTCCAGGGCGCGCGCCTGCCAGTGGCTGACCCAGCCTTCCACCAGCGCACGGTTGTCGGCGCTTTCAGCGATCGCGGTCTTCACCAGGGCATCCACCCAGCGCTGGGTTTCGGCGAACCAGAGGCGCATGAACTCGGTGAGCATCCCCACCTGGCCGGCGCCCTGTGCACACAGCTGCTCGTCGAACTTGTGGAACACCAGCGGATAGAGCAGGCCATCACTGACCAGGTTCTGCGCCAGGGTCAGCTCGAACCAGTCGCGCACCACCAGGCTGTCTTCCACGTAGCGGCGCAGGCCTTGCCAGGCCGGGTCATCCAGCCACTGGCGCTTGGCTTCGGCGAGCAGGTCGGTGCCGCCGTCGTCGAGCATCAGGCCGATGCGCGACAGGTACTGGGCGATGCCGAGGCGGTCCATGGCGTGGAACATGTGCAGTTGGGTCAGGCTGGTAGCGACGCCGTCGGCGGCGATGCCGCTGTTGTTCATGTTGGCGCCGAGCTCGGCATGGCGCAGGGGCAGCAGCAGGCGAGCGATCTGCTCGCGGCTGCTGGCATCGAGGCCGGCCAGCAGGTTGCGCTTCTCGCAGAAGGCGTAATCGTGCTCGGCGTTCTCCTGCATCCTGGCGCGGGTCTGCACGTAGGCGCCGTAGTAGAACTGGCGCGGGTCGCTGACGGCGTACCAGTCGGCCATGCGCACGGCGGTGCGGGTGGCGTCGTTGAGCAGCTTGTCCGGCTGCCACAGCGGGCGGTAGTGGAAGTTGGTGGCGGCCTCGATGTCGAAGCTGGCCTCCTGGTAACGGCTGGCAGGCTTGTCGCCGAAACGTCGGCGGATGTGGCTGAAGGTCTGGCGGATCGGCTCGGCCGTCGCCGTCTTGATCTCGATACTCATGCAAGGCGTCCTGTACTTGTTGTTGTGAGGAACCGACGCGTCGTCGCGGGGCGCTCAGTCGGCCTGGCCACGGCTCTCGCCGTAGCGCCACTTCTCCATGTCTGCGTCGATGGCATCGGCCATCTGCGCGTCCATGTGTTGAACCCGGTTCTGTTCGCAGAAGCTGGCAAAGGCCGCCCGCGGCAGGACGAGTTCGACGAAGAGATCCGGATAGCCGATGGCGAAGTCGAACTCGACGAAGGTGGCCTCGGGCTCGCTGCGCACCCGGACGTAGCGCGGCAGTTGATCGAAGGACTGTGGCTGGCTCATGCAAGGCAACTCCATGGGCGGGTTGCCTGAGTCAGAGCAACGGCTGTGCCAGGGCCTTGAAAACGCCGCCACAAGCAACTCAAACCATTGTTTTTATTGGACTTTAAAACTCATCAACGCGCAGAAGGCACAGCCCGAACAGGCCCGCCCGGACGGCGGCCATTCACCATTTGCTCAATTGCCCCGGAGCGCCTTGAGCAAATCGCCAATCGGCCCTCCCCGGCACAAGGCCGATTGACATTTGAGTGGCTTTCAGGCCGCTTAGAAAAAAGAACGCGGCCCTTCCTTGCGTCCACCGGCCGCCCGGTCGAACCCTTGCAACCGCCCGCCCGAGCGGTGGTTCGCCGACCTCCCCGTACAAGAACAATCTGGGGTGCAGCACGATGAAAGTTGATTACAAGGCGTCGGAGCACAGCCCGACCCTGAAGGACCTGACCGACCGGGTCCGCTTCCTCGGCAACGAGGGCAAGATCTGGCTCGACGAGCAACGCATGCTGCTGCTCCAGTCCGCCGCCATGGGCTCGTTCCGCCGCGAGCTGGTGGAAATGCTCGGCGAGGAACGCGCCAAGGGTCTGTTCCTGCGCCTGGGTTACCAGTCCGGACTGAAGGACGCCGAACTGGCGCGCAAGCTGCGCCCCGACGCCGATGCGGTGGAGATGTTCCTCACCGGCCCGCAGCTGCATTCCCTCAAGGGCATGGTCAAGGTCAACCCGCTTTCGATGAACATCGACATCGAGAACGGCCAGTTCTACGCCGACCTCGAATGGCAGAACTCCTACGAGGTGGAGAACTGCCGCGCCGAAGGTATTCACTCCGACCAGCCGGTGTGCTGGACCCTGCTTGGCTACGCCATCAGCTACTCGTCGTTCTTCCTCGGTCGCCAGGTGCTCTACAAGGAGGTCAGCTGCCGCGGCTGCGGCGACTCGCGCTGCCGCATCATCGGCAAGCCGGTGGAGGAATGGGAGGACGCCGAGGAGTTCATGCGCTACTTCCAGAGCGACCCGATCATCGAAGAACTCCAGGCCCTGCAGCTCCAGGTCGCGACCATGCGCCAGCGCCTGGAACAGGACGCCGGCCAGTACTACGGCATCGGCAAGGCGCCGCTCTACCGCAAGGCCTGCACCCTGATCGACAAGGCCGCGCCGGGCAAGGCGTCGGTCCTGTTGCTGGGGGAAACCGGCGTCGGCAAGGAAGTCATGGCGCGCAGCCTTCACCTGCGCAGCGAACGCGCCGGCGGGCCCTTCGTCGCACTGAACTGCGCGGCCATTCCACCGGACCTGATCGAAGCCGAGCTGTTCGGTGTCGAGCGCGGCGCCTACACCGGCGCCCAGCAGTCGCGCATGGGCCGTTTCGAACGCGCCAACGGCGGCACCCTGTTCCTCGACGAGGTGGTGGAACTCACGCCGCGCGCCCAGGCCAGCCTGCTGCGGGTGCTGCAGGAGGAAGAACTGGAACGGGTAGGCGATTCGCAGACCCGCAAGGTGGACGTCCGGGTGATCGCGGCCACCCACGAGGATCTGGCCCAGGCAGTGAAGGACGGCCGCTTCCGCGCCGACCTCTACTACCGGCTGAACGTCTACCCGGTGTTCATTCCCTCCCTGCGCGAACGCAAGGAAGACATCCCGTTGCTGGTGGATCACTTCCTCGCGCGCCTGCACAGCGCCTACGGCAAGCACACCCTGGGGCTCTCCGACCGGGCACTGGAAGCCTGCATGCGCTACGACTGGCCGGGCAACATCCGCGAGCTGGAAAACCTCGTCGAACGCGGGGTGATCATCACCGATGCCAACCAGAGCATCAGCGCCGACGCGCTCTTCCCGCATCTGTCCCACGAGGCCCAGAGCATCGGTCTATCCAGCAGCGGCGTGCTGGTGGAAGCACTGCCGAGCGTCGAGCCGGACTGGGTGGAACGCCTGATCGACAGCGGCGTCAGCCTGGACTCGGTGGAGGAAGCACTGATGCAGGGCGCGATGAAGCGCGCGCAGAACAACGTGTCGGAAGCCGCGCGGCTACTGGGCATGACCCGCCCCGCCCTGGCCTACCGCCTGAAAAAGCTGCCGACGGAGGATGCAACGGGCCAGCGCTGATGCGTCCGCCCGGGCTTTTCCATGGCAAAGCCCGGGGCATCCACTAGAGTTCCAGCAGCACTTCCGCTTTTCCGCCCAAGGAGGGCTCCATGCGTCTGATCTGTGCCGCCGTTTCTCTGCTCCTTCTCGCGGGTTGTTCGTCCTACCGCACGGAACCGGGCCAGATCACCCAGGTCCCCGCCGATCGCCTGCTGGCGTTCCAGGAGCCGGTAGCGGGCGGTGGACAGATCGTGGTGAACCGCGACATGGGGGGGCTGGGCAGTGGCTGCTACATCGCCGTGCATGTGGACCGCCAGCTGGCGGCACGCATCGGCATAGGCGAAGTCGCCAGCTTCCAGGTTCCGCCGGGCGAGCGCATCGTCGGCATCGGCATCGACGAAAGCGACGACACCCTCTGCTCCAAGGGCCGCCTGCGTCGCGAGAAGGCCGCCCACGTGGAGTCGGGTCAGAGCGAACACTTCCGCATCGTCAGCGACAACCGCGAAGGCTTTGCCTTGCTGGCGGACGAACCCCAGGCCAAGTAGGCCCTTTCCTCGGCCACACATAAAAAGACCGGAAGCAGGACTGCTGAATCCGCTTCCGGTCTGACGCTAACGTGTGGAACCTTGCCTGTTCGCCTTCCGCCATTACTGCCCCGGAAAGGCTTGTGGAATGGGCTTCCGTGCGGCTACTGCCCCCGCCCCATACGAGTTGTTGTCAGCATAGTGCCCGCGCGATTTCGCGCGTCCCCACTCATCAGCGATTCGGCTCACTGGTCGGCGGGCAGTCCTGCCGGCTACCGTTCGCCCCGTCTTTGCCACCGCTCACCCCCGGGGGTAACCTGCCGGCTTTTGCGCATCCGAACATGAGCCTTCACGATTTCTTCCTGCTGCTGGCGGCCGGCTTCGCCGCCGGGGGCATGAACGCCCTTGCCGGCGGTGGCACCTTCTTCTCCTTCCCGGCCCTGCTCGCGGCCGGACTGCCGCCGGTGACCGCCAACGCCACCAATGCCGTGGCCCTCTGGCCCGCCAGCCTGGCTGCCAGCTGGGCGGCGCGGGAGCAGCTGCGTCCGCTGGGGCGTTACGTGGTGCCGTTGGTGTTGCTGTCCCTGCTGGGCGGCCTGGGCGGTGGCCTGCTGTTACTCGCCGGCGGCGACGAAACCTTCCGCCGGCTGATCCCCTGGCTGTTGCTGGCCGCCACCCTGCTGTTCACCGCCAGCCCCTGGCTGAGCAGGCTGATCAATCGCCAGCACGGGGCCGGCAACCTGCCGCCCCACGGCATCGGCAGCAGCCTGAGCCACACGCTGGTGGCCATCTACGGCGGCTACTTCGGCGCCGGCATGGGCATCCTGCAACTGGCGGCGTTCTCCATCGAAGGCCATCCGCTGCTGCGCGCCAACGCTCTGAAAAACCTGCTGTCGAGCACCATCTACAGCGTGGCGGTGGTGACCTTCGTGGCGGCGGGCCGGGTGAGCTGGAGCGAGCTGGCGGTGCTGCTGGGCGCGGCCAGCTGCGGCGGCTACTGCGGCGGTGCGCTGGCGCGGAAACTGCCGACCCGGTGGCTACGCTGGCTGGTGATTGCGGTGGGAGCGGGGATGACGGCGTACTACTTCGCCATCACCTGAGCCCGATTCCCGTGTGGAAATCCTGATTTGTGGGGGCGAATTCATTCGCGAATGAATTCGCCCCCACAATTGAATCCTGCCACCCCGCAACCATCCGCCCCCTTCATTTGCCCGCAAGGTGCGGCTCTGCTAGTGTCGCGCCCGATTCGACCGCCGCGAGACAGCATCATGGCCCGCAAGAAAGCCACCCCCGATTTCGAACAGTCCCTCGCCGACCTGCAGGCCCTGGTGGAACGCCTGGAAAGCGGCGAGCTGTCGCTGGAGGACTCCCTCAGCGCCTTCGAACAGGGCATTCGCCTGACCCGCGAGTGCCAGGCCTCGCTGACCCAGGCGGAGCAGAAGGTGCAGATCCTGCTGGAACGCGACGGCCAGCTGGAAGAAGCGCCCTTCGACGCGGACGAACAAGCATGATCGCCAGCTACCAGGCCCGCTGCCAGGAACGGGTGGACGCCGCCCTCGCCGAACTTTTCATCCCCCCGCTCGCCCCGCTGGAACGTCTCTACCAGGCCATGCGCTACAGCGTGGTGAACGGCGGCAAGCGCGTGCGCCCGCTGCTGGTCTACGCCGCCTGCGAAGCGCTCGGCGGCGATGCGGCCTGCGCCGACGGCGCGGCCTGCGCGGTGGAACTGATCCACGCCTATTCCCTGGTCCACGACGACCTGCCGGCCATGGACGACGACGACCTGCGCCGTGGCCAGCCCACCACCCATATCGCCTTCGATGAAGCGACCGCCATCCTCGCCGGCGACGGCCTGCAGGCGCTGGCCTTCGAAGTGCTCGCCGACCCCATGCGCAACCCGCACGACGCCGAAACCCGCCTGGCGATGATCGCCAGCCTCGGTCACGCCGCCGGCCCCGCCGGCATGGTGGGCGGTCAGGCCATCGACCTCGGTTCGGTTGGCCTGAAACTCGACCAGGCGGCCCTGGAGGCCATGCACCGGCACAAGACCGGCGCGCTGATCGAAGCCAGCGTGCGCCTCGGCGCCCTGGCCAGCGGCCAGGCCGACCCGGCCTCCCTGGCGGCGCTGCGCATCTACGCGCGGGCCATCGGCCTGGCCTTCCAGGTGCAGGACGACATCCTCGACGTGGAGAGCGACACCGCCACCCTGGGCAAGACCCAGGGCAAGGACCAGGCCCACGACAAGCCCACCTATCCCGCCCTGCTGGGCCTGGATAACGCCAAGGCCTATGCGCTGGAACTGCGCGACCAGGCCCTGCGCGCCACCGCCAACCTGGGCGACGCCGCCGAGCCGCTGCGCACCCTGGCCCGCTACATCGTCGAACGGCGCAGCTGACCGCCCCTCCGGCCTGTGCCGATTTCGTCACGGGCCGGGATGAAATCCCTCAAGCCGCCAAGGCTCCCGCAGCGCCACCCTTGCCAGGAAATATCCACAGCAAGGGCAGGCATCCATGAAGAGCATCCGCGTTATCGATTCGCACACCGGCGGCGAACCTACCCGCCTGGTGATCGACGGTTTTCCTGACCTTGGCCAGGGCAGCATGGCTGAACGCCGACGCGTTCTCGCCGAGCGATTCGATGCCTGGCGCGCCGCTGCCGTGCTCGAACCCCGTGGCAGCGACGTGCTGGTGGGGGCTCTGCTCTGCGAACCGCAGGACCCGCGCGCCTGTGCCGGAGTGATCTTTTTCAACAACACCGGTTACCTCGGCATGTGCGGCCACGGGACCATCGGCCTGGTGGCGTCGCTGGCCCACCTTGGGCACATCCAGCCCGGTGTCCATCGCATCGAAACGCCGGTCGGCACGGTGGAAGCGACGCTGCATGAAGACCGCTCGGTCAGCGTGCGCAATGTGCCGGCCTACCGTTACCGCAAGGACGTCCAGCTGGAGGTGCCGGGTATTGGCCGGGTGGTCGGCGACATCGCCTGGGGCGGCAACTGGTTCTTCCTGATCGCCGACCACGGCCAGCGGGTGGCCGGCGACAACCTCGACGTCCTCACCGCCTATACCTGCGCCGTGAAGCAGGCCCTGGAGGACCAGGGCATTCGCGGCGAGGACGGCGGGGAAATCGACCATATCGAGCTGTTCGCCGAAGACGCCGATGCCGACAGCCGGAACTTCGTGCTCTGCCCGGGCAAGGCCTACGACCGCTCACCCTGCGGCACCGGCACCAGCGCCAAGCTGGCGTGCCTGGCAGCCGACGGCAAGCTGGCGGCAGGCGAACCCTGGCGCCAGGCGAGCGTCATCGGCAGCCAGTTCGAAGGCCGCTTCGAGTGGCTGGACGGCGGCCGCATCGTGCCGACCATTCGCGGCCGTGCCCACCTGAGCGCCGAAGCCACCCTGCTGCTGGAAGCGGACGATCCGTTCGCCTGGGGCATCCGCCTGTGACAGCGGACGTCATCGTCATAGGCGCCGGGATCGTTGGCAGCACCTGCGCCTTCGAACTGGCCCGGCGCGGCTTGAAGGTGCTGGTGCTGGACAGCGGCCAGGGGGGCGCCACCGCCGCCGGAATGGGGCACCTGGTGGTCATGGACGACAACCCGGCGGAACTGGCGCTGTGCAGCTACTCGCTGGAGCTCTGGCGCCAGTGGGCGGCGCGCCTCGACGACAGCTGCGCCTACCGCAACTGCGGCACCCTGTGGCTGGCGGCCAATGACGCGGAGATGCACGAAGCGGAGCGCAAGGCCGCCACCCTGCGCGAGCAGGGCGTCGCCTGCCAGATGCTCGACGCGAACCGCCTCCAGGCCCTGGAGCCCATGCTGTCTCGGGGCCTCAAGGGCGGCCTGCGGGTCACTGGCGACGGCATTCTCTACGCACCGAACGCCGCGCAGTGGCTGCTCGGCCAAGGGGGCAACGGCATCACCTACGAGCGTGCCCGGGTCAGCACCCTGCGGGGTTCCCGCGTGCGCCTGGACGATGGCCGTCAGCTCGATGCCGGTGCCGTGATCCTGGCCAACGGCATTCAGGCGCCGGCGTTGTGCCCGGGCCTGCCGATCACGCCGAAGAAAGGCCATCTGCTGATCACCGACCGCTACCCCGGCCAGCTCCATCACCAGCTGGTGGAACTGGGCTACGCCAGCAGCGCCCACGCCAACAGCGGCACCTCCGTGGCCTTCAACGCACAGCCCCGACCTACCGGCCAGATCCTGCTGGGCTCGTCGCGCCAGTTCGACACGCTTGATCCCCGCATCGACGGCCCCGTTCTCGGCCGCATGCTGGCCCGGGCGCTGGAGTACCTGCCGGGCCTCGGCGATCTCAACGCCATTCGCTGCTGGACCGGCTTCCGCGCCGCCACCCCGGACGGTCTCCCCATCATCGGCCAGCACCCCGAACAAGCTGGCCTCTGGCTCGCGGTCGGACATGAGGGGCTGGGCGTGACCACCGCCCCCGCCACCGCGCAGCTGCTGGCGGCCGGGGTGCTCGGCGAACATTCCCCGATTTCCAGCGCGGCCTACAGCCTGGAGCGTTTTTCCCCCGCACTCGCGGCAGGAGCAGAAGGATGATCGAACTCAACCTGGACGGCCGCAGCGTGACCGTTGCGGCGGGCACCACCGTGGCCGCCGCGCTCGCCCACGGCGGCGACGGCAGCAGCCGCACCTCGGTCAGCGGCCAGCGCCGCACGCCCTTCTGCGGCATGGGCATCTGCCAGGAATGCCGGGTGAACATCGACGGCCGGCGCCGCCTGGCCTGCCAGACTCTGTGCCAGGCCGGCATGCAGGTGGAGACGCAAGCATGAAGGTCGACCTGCTGATCATCGGTGCCGGTCCCGCCGGCATGGCTGCGGCCCAGGCTGCTGCCCCGAGTGGCGCGCGCATCGCCGTGATCGACGACAACCCGGCCCCCGGCGGCCAGATATGGCGGGACGGACCGCAGGCGCCTCTGCCGGAAAAGGCGCGGACGCTGCGCCAGTCCCTGGCGGACGCCGGCAACGTCCAGGTGTTCAGCGGCACCCGCGTGGTCGCCCTTGCCGGTGCCAGGCGGCTGCTGCTGGAAGACGCCGAACGCGGATGGGCGCTGGCCTACGACAGACTCATCCTCTGCACCGGCGCCCGCGAGTTGTTGCTGCCGTTCCCGGGCTGGACGCTCCCCGGCGTCACCGGTGCCGGTGGCCTGCAGGCGCTGATCAAGGGCGGCCTGCCGGTGGCCGGGGAACGGCTCGTCATCGCCGGCAGCGGCCCGCTGTTGCTGGCCAGCGCGGCAACCGCGCGCAGCGCCGGCGCCAGGGTCCTGCGCATTGCCGAGCAGGCGTCGCCCAAGGCCCTGGCCGGGTTTGCCGCCCGCCTGCCGCGCTGGCCGGGCAAGGTCGTGCAAGCGCTGGGGCTGCTGGATGCCAGCTATCGCCCCTCCTGCCATGTGCTCGCCGCCCTGGGGCGCGAACGCCTTGAAGCCGTGCGCCTGCAGCAGGGCAACAGGGTGGTGGAAATTCCCTGTGATCGCCTGGCCTGCGGCTTCGGCCTGATCCCCAATACCCAGCTCGGCGAGCTGCTGGAATGCCACGTGGAGCAAGGGGCCATCGCCGTGGACGATTGGCAGGCCTGCAGCCTGGAGGACCATTTCGCCGCTGGCGAATGCACGGGCTTCGGCGGCAGCGAGCTGGCCCTGGTGGAAGGCGCCATTGCCGGCCATACAGCGGTGGGAAGACACGACCTGGCCCGCGCGCTCTGGCCGCAACGGCGCCACTGGCAGGGCTTTGCCGAGGCGCTGGCACGCGGCTTTGCGCTCGATCCGAAACTCAAGGCCCTGGCGCAACCCGACACCCTGGTCTGTCGCTGCGAGGACGTAGCCTTCGCCGAGCTGTCCTGCCGCCGCGACTGGACCGAAGCCAAGCTGCACAGCCGTTGCGGCATGGGCGCCTGCCAGGGGCACGTGTGTGGCGCTGCCGGCCAGTTCCTGTTCGGCTGGACGCCACCGGCGCCGCGCCCGCCGCTCTCACCGGCGCGAATCGAAACACTGGCACGTCTGGAACCGGAAAACTGACTGGGTGGGTCACGCTTTATCGACCCACCATCGCAGCCGGAACCTACCCATGACGGCGGATGTGAACGGCGAAACCCACCCCACGGACTGACCTTGTAGGATGGCCACCTCGACCGAGGCACAGTGCACCATGAAGCTCGAACACCTCCCCACCGCCCGCAGCCTGCCCACGCTGCTCGACAGCCTGGAGCAGATCGCCCCGCTGCTGGATGCCATGCCCGATGTGGTGTTCTTCATCAAGGACCCGCAGGCGCGCTATGTGCTGGTCAACCAGACCCTGGCGCAGCGCTGCGGCCTGAAGAGCAAGGGCGCCCTGCTCGGGCGCACCGCCGAGGAGGTGTTCCCCACACGCTTCGGGCCGCATTACACCGCACAGGACCGCCGTGTGCTGGAAGGCGGCGAACCGCTCAGCGACCAGCTGGAACTGCACCTCTATCCCGGCCGGCAACCCGGCTGGTGCCTGACCCACAAGCTGGCCCTGCGCGACATGCAGCAGCAGGTGATCGGCATGGCCGGCATTTCCTACGACCTGCAGGCCCCGCACTCCAGCCACCCCGCCTATCAGCGACTGGCGGCGGTGGATGCCTACATCCGCGAGCATTACGCCGAGCCCATAAGCCTGGAGCAATTGACCGCCATCGCCGACCTCTCGGTCGCGCAGCTGGAGCGCCTGTGCAAGCGCATCTTCCAGCTAACCCCGCGGCAGATGATCCACAAGGCGCGCCTGGGCGCCGCCAGCCAGCTGCTCGCCGGCGACCTGCCCATCACCGAGGTCGCGCTCTGCTGCGGCTATACCGACCACAGCGCCTTCAGCCGCCAGTTCAGGGCCCTCACCGGCCTCTCCCCGAGCCAGTACCGCGACACCTGCCGCAACTGACCCACTAGCCCCGAACGCTCCCGCCACAGGCATGGCCGCCCCGCGCGCCATGCCTGTTCGTGCGCGTCCAGCAGAAACCGCACTGTGCTGATTTCGTCATCACCCCTACGGAAATCCATCAAGCCGCAAGCAGCCTTCCAGGGCGACGCTTGAGCCATCGAAACGACTTCAGGAGTCCAGCCGAAAAACGCCATACCGGGAGAACGCGACACCCTTTCCAACCACCTGCCGCACCTGAACACGACTTACGAGGCCCACGATGAACAACAATAAAGCCCTTGTCCTGACCCTCAGCGCCGTACTCGGCTCGACCCTGGCGCTCACCGCACAGGCCGACAAACTCGACGACATCATCGAATCCGGAACGCTGCGCTGCGCGGTCACGCTGGACTTTCCGCCCATGGGTTTCCGCGACGGGAACAACGCCCCGGCCGGCTTCGATGTCGACTACTGCAAGGACCTGGCGAAACAACTGGGCGTGGAGGCCGAAGTGGTCGAAACCCCCTTCCCCGACCGCATTCCCGCACTGGTTTCCGGCCGCGCCGACGTGATCGTCGCCTCGACCTCGGACACCCTGGAACGCGCCAAGACAGTCGGCCTGACCATCCCCTACTTCGCCTTCCAGATGGTCGTGCTGACCCGCGAGAACGCCGGCATCAAGGGCTACGACGACCTCAAGGGCCGCTCCGTTGGCGGCACGGCAGGTACCTACGAAGCCATCGCCCTGGAAAAGGACGTCAAGCAATGGGGCGATGACAAGGGCGCCTTCCACGCCTACCAGTCCCTGGCGGACGCCGTGCTCGCCCTGAGCCAGGGTCAGATCGACGCCACCACCGTGACCTCCACCGTCGCCTCCTCGCTGATCAAGTCCGGCAAGTACCAGGGGCTGACCATCGCCGGCACCGCGCCCTACGACATCGACTACGTCTCCCTGGGCGCCAAGCGCAGTGAGTACGGCCTGCTCAACTACCTCAACCTATTCGTCAACCATCAGGTGCGCTCCGGCCGCTACCAGGAACTCTTCAACCAGTGGGTTGGCGGCGAAGCCCCGGTGCTGACTGCCAACGGCGTTTACCGCTAAGCGCAAGGAGCCGGCCGGCGGCACCGCCTCCGGCCGGCTCCGCAGAGGAGTTTCGGATGTTCGATTACACCTTCCACTGGCGATCCGCCTTCATGGCCCTGCCGGAAATGCTCGGTGGTGCGCTGCTGACGCTGGAGATCGCCGTGCTCTCGATGCTGCTGGGCACGGCCATCGCCATCGGCCTCGCCCTTGGCCAACAATCCGGCAGCCGCCCGGTCAGGGCGTTGGCCTCGGCCTGGGTCTCGATTGCCCGCAACACCCCGGCGCTGTTCCAGGTTTACATCCTGTATTTCGGCCTGGGCGTCTTCGGCCTGCACATGGGCTCCTGGTCCGCCTTGCTGGCCGGCATCACCTTCAACAACGCCGGCTATCTGGCCGAGACCTTCCGCGGCGGCCTCAACGCCGTGCCCCATACGCAATTGCGCGCCGCCCGCTCGCTGGGCATGGACGCCTTCCAGGCCTACCGGCTGGTGGTGATTCCGCAGCTGCTGCGGGTGGTGTTCTACCCGCTGACCAACCAGATGGTCTGGGCGCTGCTGATGACCTCGCTGGGTGTGGTGGTGGGCATGACCAGCGATCTGACCGGCGTCACCCAGGCGTTGAACGTGAAGACCTTCCGCACCTTCGAGTACTTCGCCCTGGCCGCCATCCTCTACTTCGTCCTCGCCAAGCTGATCGTCCTCGGGGCGCGGCTGATGGCCTGGCGCCTGTTCCGTTACTGAGGAGTCCGGCATGTATAGCTCGAGCTTTACCTGGAACGACATGCAGTTCCTCCTCCAGGGTGCCTGGACGACCCTCGCCCTGACCGCCTGGGCCATGCTCATCGGCACCTTGCTGGGCGTCATCTGCGGCCTGGCCCGCGCCCTGCTGCCGCGCGCCAGCCTGCCGCTGGCCTGGGTGCTGGACGTGTTCCGCAGCGTGCCGCTGCTGATCCAGTTCGTCCTGCTCAACGCCTTCAAGACCATCATCGAACTGGACTGGTCCGCCTTCACCGTCGCCTGCGTGGTGCTCGGCACCTACGCCACGGCCTATTGCGCAGAGATCGTCCGCGGCGGCGTGCTGGCCGTGCCGCTGTCGACCCGCCGCGCGGCCCGTTCGCTGGGCATGAGCCATACCCAGGACCTGCTGCATATCGTCCTGCCCATGGCCACCCGCGTGGCCTTCCCCGGCTGGATCAACCTGACCCTGGCGGTCATGAAAGACACCTCGCTGGTGCTCTGGATCGGCATCGTCGAGTTGCTGCGCGCCTCGCAAACCATCGTCACCCGGCTGCAGGAGCCCTTGTTCGTGCTCGGCATCGCCGGACTCATCTACTTCGTCATGAGCCTGGTGATCGCCCGCCTGGGCGCCCAGCTGGAAAAAAGGTGGCAGGAAAATGATTGAGATCGACAACGTGCACAAATCCTTCGGCGCACTCGACGTGGTCAAGGGTGTCAGCCTGACGGTGAACAAGGGCGAGGTGGTTTCGATCATCGGCGGCTCCGGTTCCGGCAAATCGACCCTGCTGATGTGCATCAACGGCCTGGAGCCGATCCAGGGCGGGCAGATCCGCGTCGACGGCACCGAGGTTCACGCCCCGCGCACCGACCTGAACAAGCTGCGGCAGAAGATCGGCATCGTCTTCCAGCAGTGGAACGCCTTCCCCCACCTGACCGTGCTGGAGAACGTGATGCTGGCCCCGCGCAAGGTGCTCGGGAAAAACCGCGAGGAGGCCGAGGAAGTCGCCGTGCGCCAGCTCACCCACGTCGGCCTGGGCGACAAGCTCAAGGTCTTCCCCAACAAGCTCTCCGGCGGCCAGCAGCAACGCATGGCGATCGCCCGCGCGCTGGCCATGTCGCCGGACTACATGCTGTTCGACGAGGCCACCTCGGCGCTCGACCCGCAGCTGGTCGGTGAAGTGCTGGACACCATGCGCATGCTCGCCGCCGAAGGCATGACCATGGTGCTGGTGACCCATGAAATCCGCTTTGCCCGCGACGTGTCGGACCGCGTGGCCTTCTTCCGCAATGGCCGCATCCATGAGATCGGCCCGCCGGAGCAGGTGATCGGCGCGCCGCAGCTGCCGGAAACCGCTGACTTCCTGAAATCGGTGAACTGACATGCGCAGCTCGAAGATCGTTCATGTGGTCAGTTGCCATGCCGAAGGCGAAGTGGGCGACGTGATCGTCGGCGGCGTCGCACCACCGCCCGGCGCCACCCTGTGGGAGCAGTCACGCTGGATCGCCCGGGATGAAACCCTGCGCAACTTCGTCCTCAACGAACCTCGCGGAGGCGTGTTCCGCCACGTCAACCTGCTGGTGCCGGCCAGGGACCCACGGGCGCAGATGGCCTGGATCATCATGGAACCGGCGGACACCCCGCCCATGTCCGGCTCCAATTCGCTGTGCGTATCCACCGTGTTGCTGGACAGCGGCATCCTGCCGATGACCGAGCCGCAGACCCACCTGGTGCTGGAAGCGCCGGGCGGGCTGATCGAGGTCACCGCCGACTGCCGCGATGGCAAGGCCGAGCGCGTGACCGTGCGCAATGTGCCGTCTTTCGCTGACAAGCTGGACGCCTGGATAGAAGTAGAAGGCCTCGGCTCGCTGCAGGTGGACACCGCCTATGGCGGCGACAGTTTCGTCATCGCCGATGCCCGGAGGCTTGGCTTCGCCCTGACCGCCGACGAGGCCGCCGAGCTGGTGGCCACCGGCCTGAAGATCACCCGCGC
The DNA here is from genome assembly GCF_043392685.1 of Metapseudomonas phytobenefica. NCBI lineage: Bacteria > Pseudomonadati > Pseudomonadota > Gammaproteobacteria > Pseudomonadales > Pseudomonadaceae > Metapseudomonas > Metapseudomonas phytobenefica. The sequence continues at coordinate 39,693 of NZ_JBHZGM010000017.1, forward strand.
GGCGAACGAGCAGCTGGGCTTCGTGCACCCGCTCAACCCGGATTGGGACCACATCTCCTTCTGCCAGATCGCCGCGCCCGTCGAGCGCGAACAGGGCGTGGCGAGCGCGGCCAACGCCGTGGTGATCCGCCCGGGCAAGATCGACCGTTCCCCCTGCGGCACCGGCTGCTCGGCACGCATGGCGGTGCTGCACGCCAAGGGCCAGCTGGAACCGGGGGAAAACTTCATCGGCCGCTCCATCATCGGCTCGCAATTCCATTGCCGCATCGAAGCGCTGACCGAGGTTGCCGGGCGCACGGCGATCATCCCGAGCATCAGCGGGCGAGCCTGGATCACCGGCACGCACCAGCACCTGCTCGACCCTGGCGACCCCTGGCCCGGCGGTTACCGGCTGTCCGACACCTGGCCGCGAGAACCCGTGCAGTAGCACCCCCAACGCGGCACGAAGATTCCTCATCCACCCCGGCGCCCGCTCCGGCAGGCGCCAACGGTTTCGGCTCGCCCGCATTCCCGTGAGCGAGCCGGCCGCAACCATCGAAATGGAGTTACCCATGAGCAAGCACGTCAACTGGAGCGGTGTATTCCCCGCAGTCACCACCCAATTCAACGCCGACTTCTCGGTGAACCTGGAGGAGACCCACAAGGTCATTTCCAACCTGGTGCGCGACGGCGTATCCGGGCTGGTGGTGTGTGGCAGCGTCGGCGAAAACACCTCGCTGACCATCGAAGAAAAAATGGCCGTCACCGAAGTCGCCAAGGACGCCTCCGGCGGCCGCGTGCCGGTCATCTGCGGGATCGCCGAGTTCACCAGTGCCGGTGCCTGCAAGGTGGCCCAGGCGGTGGAACGGGTCGGCGTCGACGGCATCATGGTGATGCCGGCGCTGGTGTACTCCTCCAAGCCCCATGAAACCGCCGAGCACTTCCGCACCGTGGCCAGGAGCACCGACCTGCCGGTGATGGTCTACAACAACCCGCCCATCTACAAGAACGACGTCACCCCGGACATCCTCATCTCCCTGGCCGACTGCGAGAACGTCGTCTGCTTCAAGGACAGCTCCGGCGACACCCGCCGCTTCATCGACGTGCGCAATGAGGTGGGCGATCGCTTCATCCTCTTCGCCGGCCTTGACGACGTGGTGCTGGAAAGCATCGCCGTCGGTGCCCAGGGCTGGATCTCCGGCATGTCCAACGTGTTCCCGAAAGAAGGCGAAACCATCTTCCGCCTGGCCAAGGCCGGCCGCTTCGCCGAAGCCATGCCGATCTACGAATGGCTGATGCCGATCCTCCACCTCGACGCCCGCCCCGACCTGGTGCAGTGCATCAAGCTCTGCGAAGAAATCGCCGGCCGTGGCAGCGCCCTGACCCGTCCGCCGCGCCTGGCCCTGCAAGGCGCCGACCGCGAGCACGTGGAACGCATCATGGCCAAGGCCCTGGCCACCCGCCCGCAGTTGCCGGACGTGGGTCTCTGAAGGAACAGCTGGCGGCCCCTGCGCTGCCGGCTCCCTCCACTCCCGGCCGGGCAACGACGAGTTGCCCGGCCGCTTTTCTCCAGCCCCCTCAAGCCACCAACAATGCCTGGACTTCCTCGTACAGCGCACGAGGAATCCTCACCCCCTCCCGCTCACTGAGCACCCGCGCCTCGTAACGCCGCTGCGATGGCAGGCGTGCGCCTTGCCCCAGGATGCCCGCGAACACCGCCTCGGCACGTTGCAGGTGCTGCGCTGCCTCGGCGCCCAGAATGCGCTGCGGGTCGATGGCGATGATCAGTTCGCCGCCGTAGGGCGAAGACTTGGTGCCCTCGTCGAAGGCCAGGGATTCGGCGCTGGTGAGGTCGCCGATCATGGGCCCGGCGATCAACTCCACCATGGCCGCCAGGGCCGAGCCCTTGTGACCGCCGAAGGTGAGCATGGCGCCGTTGAGAGCGGTCAGCGGGTCGGTGGTGGGCTGTCCGTCCTGGTCGATGCCCCAGCCCAGTGGAATGGGCTTGCCGGCGCGGCGGTGCAGGTCGATATCGCCACGGGCGGAGGCGCTGGTGGCGAAGTCAAAGATGAACGGCGGCTTGTCCGCTCGCGGCCAGCCGAAGGCGATGGGGTTGGTGCCGAACAGCGGGCGGATGCCGCCGGCGGGCGCCACCCAGGCATGGCTGGGGGTGAAGGCCAGGGCCACCAGGCCCTGTTCGGTGAGCGGTTCGACTTCCGGCCAGAGCGCCGAGAAGTGCACGCAGCGATTGATCGCCAGGAGCGCAATACCCTGGCTGCGGGCCTTTTCCACCAGCAATGGCATTCCTGCATGGAAGGCGCACTGGGCGAAGGCGCCATGGGCATCCACCCGCACCACCGAGGGCGCGCTGTCGAAGACTTCGGGCCGGGCATCCGGCGAAACCTTGCCCGCGCGCAGGGTGGCGATGCAGCCGGGCAACCGGTACACCCCGTGGGAAGTACAGCCGTCGCGCTCGCCGGCCACTATGGTGGCCGCCACCGCCTGCACGTGGGGTTCGCTGAAGCCGTGGCGGCGCAGCACCGTTTCCACCAGGTGGCGGACGTCTGCCAGGGTCATGTGGATCATGGGGCATCTCTCCTCTGTAGCCAGCCGCTACAGTGGCCCGGATGCCCCCCGCCCGCTTGGCCCTATTCCCCTCCCCCGATGCCGAATTCGGCACAACCCGCCGTCAGGCGGCCGACCCGGCCAGTGCTTCGACCTTTGGCTTGTCGACCGACTTCAAGAGGCCCAGGCGCACCAGCGCCCAGGGCATGGCCGCGGCCACGAACAGCCCCATCAGCAACCCGCGCAGCCCCTGCCACAGCTGCGGGTCCAGCGGCCAGGCGGTGCCGGCGAGCTTGAGCACCTTCTGCAGCAGGATGAAGCCCAGCGCACCGATGGCGGCGGCGAGCAGGCGGCGCCAGATCGCCACTTCGGCGGAGAATGCCAGCTGGCGGTAGCCGAACAGCACGCCGACCATCAGCCCCGCCAGCAGCGGTACATAGCTGGGCGCGACACCCGGCCAGGTCAGCCAGCAGGCGAGAAACACCAGCATGATCAGCGCCAGGTGCCAAAGGCCATGGGCCTCGCGCCACCAGGTCCAGTGGCGCACCCGGGCGAACAGCAGCAGGGTGGCGATGCCCAGCAAGGCGCCGCCCAGCACATCTTCCACATCGTGGGCGCCGAGGTAGAGCCGGCTGAAGATGATCCCCGCCACCACCACGCCGCTTACCGCCCAGGCCCAGGCGCGACGCAGCTCGAAGGCCAGCCAGAACCAGATGACCACAGCAATCTGCGCATGGCCGCTGGGCAGGCCGAAGCTGTCGCCCACCTCATGGTCCATGCGCAGGGCGATGTCCGGACGCGGGTCCTGCCAGTGGTCCTTGAGCCAGGCGTTGAGCAAGGCTGTCACGGCCACCAGCACCAGCAGACGCAGGAACACTCCACGGTGCCAGGCCCAGTAGCCCAGCGGCAGGAAGAACAGGATGAACTTCTCGTAGCCCAGCAGGGTGAAGAAGCGCATCACCGGCGTCAGCGCCTCGCTGCGCAGGGGCAGCACCCAGTCCAGGCTGTGCAGCAGTTCGTTCATGGACGGTCCTTGTGCAAGTAATGAAGGCGCCACAGATACTGCAGGGCGCCGGGCCGCCACAAGGGCCGATTCGGACATTCCGTGTCACCGGCATTGATCTGGTGCAGACGCAATTGCGCCTGGCCGAAGGCTTCAGCCTGGCCGAACTGGGCCTGCTGGAACCCGCCGCTCCGCGCGGCTTCGCCGTGCAGCTGCGGATCAACCTGGAAAGCATGCAGGCCGACGGCAGCGCGCGGCCGGCCGGCCGGCGACAAGGCGGCGCGCTTCATGCAGCTGTGCGACGCCTTCGATATCCCCATGCTGTCACTCTGCGATACCCCCGGCTTCATGGTCGGGCCGGATTCGGAAAAGCAGGCCACGGTGCGCCACGTCTCGCGCATGTTCGTCGCCGCCGCCGGCCTGTCGGTGCCCTTCTTCACCGTGGTGCTGCGCAAGGGCTACGGCCTCGGCGCCCAGGCCATGGCGGCGGGGAGCTTCCATGCACCGCTGTTCACCGTCGCCTGGCCCAGTGGCGAGTTCGGCGCCATGGGCCTGGAGGGTGCGGTGCGCCTGGGCTACGCCAAGGAATTGGCCGCCGTGGAAGACCCGGCCGAACGCCAGCAGCTGTTCGACAGCATGGTTACCAAGGCCTACCAGAACGGCAAGGCGATCAACATGGCGAGCTTCCTGGAGATAGACGCGGTGATCGACCCGCAGGAAACCCGTGCCTGGCTGCTGCGCGGGCTCAATGCCGCGCCGCGTCCGGCTCCGCGCTCCGGCAAGAAACGTCCCTTCGTCGATACCTGGTAGGCCGCGGAGGTCGCCATGCCCTCTCCCTCGCCCCCTCTTTCGCAGGCGGGCGAGGGGTGACTCGCGCCGGCAAGGTACGCGTCACCCTGAAGCAGCCATCGGCCGCCGGAACATGGCTGAAGCGGTGGGGCAGCGGCTCGACGCAGACATGGCCCAACCGATCGCACAGACCGCTACGAATCGGCTGACAGCGTGTTTGGGCACTGAGGGGCGCATCAGGTAAACTTGCCCATCTTTTTTTGCCCATAACGACTAGCCTGATGCCCACGACGTTCCACGAGATTCCCCGCGAACGCCCCGTCACGCCCCTGCTCGATCGCGCGGCGACGCCGGAAGAGCTGCGCCGGCTTGGTGAGGCTGAGCTGGAAACCCTGGCCGACGAACTGCGCCAGTACCTGCTCTATACCGTCGGCAAGACCGGCGGCCACTTCGGCGCCGGCCTGGGCGTGGTGGAACTGACCATTGCCCTGCACTACGTCTACGACACGCCCGAAGACCGTCTGGTCTGGGACGTGGGCCACCAGGCCTATCCGCACAAGATCCTCACCGGGCGCCGCGAACAGATGGGCACCCTGCGCCAGAAGAACGGTATCGCCGCCTTCCCGCGCCGCGTGGAAAGCGAGTACGACACCTTCGGCGTCGGCCACTCCAGCACCTCCATCAGCGCCGCCCTGGGGATGGCCATCGCCGCCCGCATGCAGGGTTCCGGGCGCCGCTCGATCGCGGTGATCGGCGATGGCGCGCTGACCGCCGGCATGGCCTTCGAAGCGCTCAACCACGCTTCGGACGTCCAGGCCGACATGCTGGTGATCCTCAACGACAACGACATGTCGATCTCGCGCAACGTCGGCGGCCTGTCCAACTACCTGGCGAAGATCCTCTCCAGCCGCACCTACGCGAGCATGCGCGAAGGCAGCAAGAAGGTGCTCTCGCGCCTGCCCGGCGCCTGGGAAATCGCCCGCCGCACCGAGGAATACGCCAAGGGCATGCTGGTTCCCGGCACCCTGTTCGAGGAACTGGGCTGGAACTACATCGGCCCCATCGACGGCCACGACCTGCCCACCCTGGTGGCGACCCTGCGCAACATGCGCGACCTCAAGGGCCCGCAGTTCCTCCATGTGGTGACCAAGAAGGGCAAGGGCTTCGCCCCGGCCGAGGCCGACCCCATCGGCTATCACGCCATCACCAAGCTGGAGCCGATCGACGCCCCGGCCGCGCCGAAGAAGCCGTCCGGCCCGAGATACTCCAACGTGTTCGGCCAGTGGCTGTGCGACATGGCCGGGCAGGACCCGCGTCTGGTGGGCATCACCCCGGCGATGAAGGAAGGCTCGGACCTGGTGGCCTTCAGCGAACGCTTCCCGGACCGCTATTTCGACGTCGCCATCGCCGAGCAGCACGCCGTGACCCTGGCGGCGGGCATGGCCTGCGACGGCGCCAAGCCGGTGGTGGCCATCTATTCCACCTTCCTCCAGCGCGGTTATGACCAGCTGATTCACGACGTGGCGGTGCAGAACCTCGACGTGCTGTTCGCCATCGACCGCGCCGGCCTGGTGGGCGAAGACGGCCCGACCCACGCGGGCAGCTTCGACCTCTCCTACCTGCGCTGCATCCCCGGCATGCTGGTGATGACGCCGAGCGACGAAAACGAACTGCGCCTGCTGCTGACCACCGGCTACCACTTCGAAGGTCCGGCGGCGGTGCGCTATCCGCGCGGCAGCGGCCCCAACGCACCCATCGAGCGCGAACTGCAACCGGTGGAAATCGGCAAGGCCGTGCTGCGCCGCCAGGGCTCCAGGGTCGCCATGCTGGTGTTCGGCGTGCAACTGGCCCAGGCGCTGCAGGTCGCCGAAAACCTGGATGCCTCCGTGGTCGACATGCGCTTCGTCAAACCCCTGGACGAAGCGCTGGTGCGCGAGCTGGCCGGCAGCCACGAGCTGCTGGTGACCATCGAAGAGAACAGCGTGATGGGTGGCGCCGGCGCCGCGGTCAGCGAGTTCCTCGCCCGCGAGAACCTGATCAAGCCCGTGCTGCACCTGGGCCTGCCGGACTACTACGTCGAACACGCCAAGCCAGCGGAAATGCTCGCCGAGTGCGGGCTGGATGCGGCGGGTATCGAGGTGTCCGTACGCGAACGGATGGCCCTGCTGGGGCTCTGAGCTTCGCCTGAGGCTGTGGGGGGGTGAATTCATTCGCTCCCACAGCATGGGTTTCGCTTCGCTCTACCCATCCTACATCGGCATATCCACCTCTTTCGTAGGATGGGTTGAGGTTCGAAACCCATCGGCTTCACCTCGTTCAATTACCTCGCCGCGTCCAGCAAGCGGCAGAGCTTCGCGGTCGCCGCCAGCATCTGGAAGCTCGGCCGTTCCAACCCCCGGTCCGGCACCTGCCAGACCTGCCCCCGCCTGACCGCCGTCAGCTGCGGCCAGGCCTTCCAGGCATCGGCCTGGCTCGGCTCGCTCACCAGGATCACCGCCGGGTCGCGCTGCAGCACGGCCTCGATGCCCACCTGGGGCGCCGGCAGGGAGAGGTCGGCGAAGACGTTCTCCGCCCCGCAGACTTTCAACGCATCGCTGACGATCTGCTTGCCGCCGAGGGTATAGAGCGGCTTGTCCCAGACCTGGTAGAAGACTTTCAACGGCACATCGCGGTGGTGGCGTTGGCGCAGTTCCGCCAGCCCCGACTCGAAGCGCTCGGCCATCTGGCGGCCCTGTTCGGCGCGGCCGACCCGCTCGCCGATCTCGGCAAAGGCAGTCGCCAGTTGCTCCAGGTTCCGGGGTTCCACCACCAGCTGCGGAACCGGGAATTTCTTCAGTTGCTCGCGTCCGGCCGAGCCCACACTGTCGGGCCAGAGCAGCACCAGATCAGGCTTGAGGGCGAGCAGGCTTTCCGCCTGTAGCTGCCCGTAGCGTCCCACTGACGGCAGGCCGGCCAGGGCGTCGGGGCGATCGCCGCCGTCGAGCACACCCACCAGCAGGTCGCCGGCACCGAGGTCGAGCATGATTTCCGTCAGGGAGGGCGCCAGGCTGACGACCCGCAGCTGTGCCGTGGCGGGCAGCGCCAGGCACAGCAGCACGATGGTGAGCAGCCGGCGCATCAGCCGAGCTGGCGGGGGATTCGGTAGAGGTAGAGCAACACCAGGCTGCTCATGGCCAGGAGGAACAGTGCGACCGAATTGAGCCCGACCAGCACCGCCAGGGCGGCGATCCAGGCGGGCAGGCTGGCGGCGAGGAAGCCCTTGTTGCGGCGGCGGGTCAGTTCCTGCCAGGCGCCGGGTTCTTCGGCCCGGCCAAGGGCGGCCTCGGTGGCCACGAGGGCGCGCTTGTAGGCGGAAAACATCGGCAGGCTGAGGAACAGGGACACCAGGGCGGCAATGAAGATCGGCATCTGCAGGACCGGCAGCACCGGTTCGCCATCACCGAACAGGTAGCCCATGACGAACAGCGGCACCAGCGTGAAGCCCACCTGGCGCCACCAGGTCGTGGCCAGCCGGCGACGGACTTCCTTGCGGGTCACGATTCGGATTCCGCCTGATGCAGGTTGCCGAGCATGTGCCCGAGCTTGCCGGCCTTGGTGGCCAGGTACTTGCGGTTGTGCTTGTTCAGGCCGGTCTGCAGCGGGACGCGCTCGGCGACCCGGAGACCGTAGCTTTCCAGCGCCTTCACCTTGCGCGGATTGTTGGTCATCAGCTTGATCGCGTCGATGCCCAGGTGCTCCAGCATCGGCTGGCACATGGCGTAGTCGCGCTGGTCGGCGCCAAAGCCCAGGCGCTCGTTGGCTTCCACAGTATCGGCGCCGGCGTCCTGCAGCTCGTAGGCGCGGATCTTGTTCAAAAGACCGATGCCGCGGCCTTCCTGGCGCAGGTAGAGCAGCACACCGCAACCGGCCTCGGCGATGGCACGCAGCGCCGCTTCCAGCTGGAACCCGCAGTCGCAGCGCAGGCTGAACAGGGCGTCGCCCGTGAGGCACTCGGAATGCAGGCGACCCAGGACGGGTCCGCCGTTGGCCACATCGCCCAGGGTCAGGGCTACGTGCTCCTTGCCGCTGGCCTCATCGAGAAAGCCATGCATGGTGAACACGCCGAACGGAGTCGGCAGCTGGGAGGCGGCGACGAAAACGACAGACACCGTGTAACTCCTGGAAATTGGCAAGGCCGGCATTGTAGCAGCAGCGCTGTCCGGCAGGTCAGATTGAATAGTTGGGGATAAGTATCGAATGGCTCGAAGCAAGCGACCTCAGAACTTGGACTCCAGCATCAGCACGCCCTGCTCTTCGCGCCAGCGCACGCGGTTGAGGAAGCTCATGCCCAGCAGCACCTCCACCGGCGCCTCGCCTTCGATCACCGCACCTTCCACGCCCAGCACTTCGAGACTGCCGATCTTGATGCGATCGAAGCTCACCCGCCAGGCGTTGACCGTTCCACCGGCGGTGCTGGCCTTCATCGGCAGCCCCTTCACCCGGTAGTCGATACCCAGGCGGCGGGCCTGGCTTTCGTTCATGGCGACGCTGGTTGCTCCCGTATCCACCAGGAACTGCACCGGGTGGCCATTGATGGAACCGGCGACTTGGTAGTGCCCGTTATTGCCCCGCGCGATGCTCAGCTGGGCTTTCTGCTGTGCCTCCGGCGTGCCGGGGCCGCCGGCGCTGGCGGGGTTGTACTCGCGGCTGAGGCCGTAGCTGCGCTCGACACCGTCGACCCGCAGCACCGCGCCCTTGCTGTCGGCACTGATCACCTGGACGCCGCCGGGGCCGGTCTGGCCCACCTTCACCAGCTTGCGCTGGCCGTCGACGTTGATCACCGCGGCACCGGGGAACAGTCCGACCACCTGCACCTGGGTGGCCACGGCGAACAGCGGGGCGAGCGCCAGCAGGCAGGCGGCGATACGCAGGTCAGGGCGCGACATGAGGGTTCTCCAGTTCCTTGTCGAAGGCATAGGGCTGATTCCAGCGCTTGAACAGCGGCCGCAACTCACCGCTGGCCACCAGGGCCGCCATGCGTTGGTCGAAGATGCCCGCCAGGCGGCGACCGCGCGGCGTGTCGGCAAAGCCCAGGTAGAGCGGCAGGCGCATCAGCGGGGTGACGCGGTAGCGGCTGCGGTCGATGGCGTCGTCCAGCACGTCGTCCACTTCGGTCCGGGCATCGATGTAGAAGTCCACATGGCCCAGCTCGAGCATCGAGAGGATGCCGCTACGGCGCTGGATTTCCGTGTAGTGCTGCAGGTTCGGCAGGTAGTCCTGGTAGTCGTAGCCACGGATCCAGGCCAGGCGGTAGCCACCCAGGGTGTCCAGGCTGGGGACGGGCGTGGAGTTCAGCGAGAGCGCGCTGACCTGGTCCGCGTCGTAGTGCCAGCGCGGATAGAGGGTGCCCGGGACCTCGTTGTTGTAAGAGCCGACCCAGGCATCCGCCTCGCCGCGCTGCACCAGGCCGATGGAGCGGGTGTAGGGCACGATGTGGATCTTCAGCTGGATGCCTTCGGGCTCGAAGACCCGGCGCAGGATGTCCCAGCCCAGTCCGCTGCCATCGGCTTCGGTGTGCTCCGGCCAGAGGTCGCTGGCGAGGTGGATTTCATCGTCCGGAAAAGGCGCCGCCCAGGCCGCCGGCAGCAGCAGGCAGCCGATCAGGACCTTCAGTAGCCAACGCCGCATCCCCCGTCCCTCCATCAGCCCTTCGCCGGCGCAGGTCCGCCCGGGATCAGGCCAGACCCCAGACAATGAGCTGCATCGCCAGCCAGGCGAAGACGCCGGCCAGGACGTCATCGAGCATGATGCCCACGCCGCCGTGGACATGCCGGTCGATCCAGTGGATCGGCCAGGGCTTGAGGATGTCCATCACGCGGAACACCAGGAAGCCGATCAGCAGCCAGTGCCAGCCCTCGGGCACCAGCCAGAGGGTGATCCACATACCGACCATCTCATCCCAGACGATGCCTTCGTGGTCATGCACGCGCAGGTCGTCGGCCACCTTGCCGCACAGCCAGAAGCCGAACAGCATGGTCAGCCCCAGCATCAGCCAGTAGCCCCAGTCCGGCAGCATCTGCCAGAGCGGAATGAACGGCAGCGCCACCAGCGACCCCCAGGTGCCCGGGGCCTTGGGCAGGGTGCCCGAGCCGAAGCCGAAGGCAATGAAATGCCAGGGGTTGCTCCACACCGAGTGGGGAATGGGTTGCGGCGTGGCCGATTCGTGATCAGTCACCTTGACTCCCGAAATGTTGATAACCCAATGCCGGCGGCTGCAGTTCGGCACCGGCGGCGTCCAGCAGGTGAACTCCCTGCCCGGCTTCCACCCGGCCGATCACGGTCACTTCCGGCCACTGCACCTTCACGGCGGCCAACTCTGCGGCAGGCAGGGTAAAGGCGAGGCGGTAGTCGTCGCCACCGGACAGCGCACATTTGCGCGCGAAGTCGCCGGGGAAGAGCCGCTCGAGGGCCGGCGACAGCGGCAGCCTTGCCGCTTCCACCAAGAGCGCGACGCCCGAGGCAGCGGCGATGTGGCCGCAGTCGGCGAGCAGGCCATCGGAGATGTCCAGCGCGGCAGTGGCCCGGCCACGCAGCACCTGTCCCAGGGCCAGTTGCGGTTGCGGCGCCCAGTAGCGCTGGCGCAGGTATTGCGCATCAGCCCCGCTGTCCTGCCGTTCTCCCAGCACCAGCGGCAGCGCGCCGGCACCGTCGCCCAGGCTGCCGCCCACGCAGAGCAGATCGCCGGGACGCGCGCCGGCGCGGGTCAGCGCCTGTCCGGCAGGTACGCCGCCGAACACCGTGAGGGTCAGGCTCAGCGGACCACGGGTGGTATCGCCGCCCACCAGGCCAATGCCGCACGCCTGCGCCATGGCGCAAAGGCCACGGGCGAAGCCGTCCAGCCAGTCGGGCCGGGCGTCGGGCAGGGTCAGGGCGAGGGTGAAGGCAACAGGCCTGGCGCCCATGGCCGCCAGATCGCTGGCGGAAACCGCCAGGGCGCGCTGGCCGAGCAGGAAGGGGTCGGCCACTTGCGGGAAGTGCACGCCGGCCACCAGGGTATCGGTGGAAATCGCCAGCTGCTCGCCGGGTGGCAACTGCAACAGGGCACAGTCATCGCCGATGCCAAGGGCAATGCCTTCGCCCCCGGCCGCACAGGCGGCGGAGGCGAAGAAACGGCGGATCAGCTCGAACTCACCCATTCACTGAGGGACGCGCTGCGATCAGCGCTTGCCGCCGCGCACTTCGGCCGCGCGCAGGCGTGGCGCCAGCTTGTCCAGCACGCCGTTGACGAACTTGTGTCCGTCGGTGGCGCCGAACACCTTGGCCAGCTCGATGCCTTCGTTGATCACCACGCGGTACGGCACGTCCACGCGGTTCATCAGCTCGTAGGTGGACAGGCGCAGGATCGCCAGCTCGACCGGGTCGACTTCCTCGAGAGCACGGTCCAGGCAGGGCAGGAAGGCCGCGTCGATCTCGGTCTTCTGGCGCGGGACGCCGTGGAGGATCTCGTGGAAGTAGGCGCCATCGACGCTGCTGAAATCGTTGTCGACGCGGAACTGCGCCTCGATTTCGTTGAGCGGCTGACCGGCGATGTGCCAGGAGTACAGCGCCTGCATCGCCAGGCTACGGGCCTGGCGACGGGCTGCGATCTTGCCTTTCGGCGCCTTGGGCGCCGAACCGTCTGCGTTGCTCACTTGGCCTCCAGGGCAGCCAGCAGGCTTACCATCTCCAGGGCGGACAGGGCAGCTTCGGCACCCTTGTTGCCGGCCTTGGTGCCGGAACGTTCGATGGCCTGTTCGATGGAATCGACGGTCAGCACGCCGAAGGCGACCGGTACGCCGAACTCCATGGAAACCTGGGCCAGACCCTTGGTGCATTCGCCGGCAACGTATTCGAAGTGCGGGGTGCCGCCACGAATGACCGCGCCGAGGGCGATGATGGCGGAGTACTCGCCTTGCTGGGCGACCTTCTGGGTCACCAGCGGGATTTCAAAGGCGCCGGGTGCGCGGATGATGGTGATGTCGTCTTCGCTGACACCGTGGCGGACCAGGGCGTCTACGGCGCCGCTCACCAGGCTTTCCACGACGAAGCTGTTGAAACGGCCGACCACCAGGGCATAGCGGCCTTTGGGGGCGATGAAGGTACCTTCGATGGTCTTCAGGGGCATGGGCGAGTTCTCGTCAATTAAAGAGCGAGGGCCCCGGCCTTGACGGCCGGAGCCCTGCGGGATCATTCAGCGGGCAGGTATTCTACAACTTCCAGGTCGAAACCGGATATCGCGTTGAACTTCATCGGCGAGCTCATCAGGCGCATCTTGCGCACTCCGAGGTCGCGCAGGATCTGCGATCCGGCACCAACGGTGCTGTAGGTGGTCGGGTTGGTTACGCGGGTTTCGGCCCCCAGCTGGCGCTCCAGGTGCGCCAGCAGCTGCGGACCGGTGAGCGGGGTGCCGAGCAGCAGCACCACACCGCTGCCGGCAGCGGCCACTTCCTTCATGGCGGCGCGCAGGCTCCAGCGGCCAGCCTGGTTGACCATGAACAGGTCGCGCAGCGGGTCCATGTTGTGCACCCGCACCAGGGTCGGCTCTTCCGGGCAGATCTTGCCCAGGGTCAGGGCCATGTGCACATCGCCTTCCACGGCATCGCGGTAGGTCACCAGGTTGAAGTGGCCCAGTTCGCTGTCCAGCGGCTGCTCGGCGATGCGCTCGACGGTGCGTTCGTGGATCAGGCGGTAGTGGATGAGGTCGGCGATGGTGCCGATCTTGATCCCGTGCTCGGCGGCGAAGGCTTCCAGCTCGGGGCGACGGGACATGGTGCCGTCGTCGTTCATGATTTCGCAGATCACGCCGGAAGGCTCGAAGCCGGCCATGCGCGCCAGGTCGCAGGCAGCCTCGGTGTGGCCGGCACGGGCCAGCACACCGCCCGGCTGGGCCATCAGCGGGAAGATGTGGCCGGGGCTGACGATGTCGTCGGCCTTGGCACCCTTGGCGGCGGCCACCTGCACGGTGCGTGCGCGGTCGGCGGCGGAGATGCCGGTGGTCACGCCTTCGGCGGCTTCGATGGACACGGTGAACTTGGTGCCGAAGCCGGAGCCGTTGCGCGGCGCCATCAGCGGCAGCTTCAGCAGCTCGCAGCGCTCGCGGGTCATCGGCATGCAGATCAGGCCACGGGCGAAGCGGGCCATGAAGTTGATGTGCTCGGCCTGCACGCACTCGGAGGCCATGATCAGGTCGCCTTCGTTCTCGCGATCCTCGTCATCCATGAGGATGACCATCTTGCCCTGGCGGATGTCTTCGATCAGTTCTTCGATGCTGTTGAGAGCCATGGGCCCTCCTTCTGAATTCAGTGTTTGAGGTAGCCGTGTTCGGCGAGGAAGCTTTCGGTCAGGCCAGAGGACTGGGGCTCGGCAGCCTTGTCGCCAAGCAGCAGGCGCTCCAGGTAGCGGGCCAGCAGGTCGACCTCCAGGTTTACCCGACGCCCCGGGCGGTAGTCGGCCATGATGGTCTCGGCCAGGGTGTGCGGGACGATGGTCAGCTCGAACTCGGCGCCATTCACCGCGTTCACCGTCAGGCTGGTGCCATCGACGGTGATCGAGCCCTTGAGGGCGATGTACTTGGCCAGGTCACGCGGCGCGCGGATGCGGAATTGCACGGCACGGGCGTTGTCCTCGCGCTTGACGATCTCGCCGATACCGTCGACATGGCCGCTGACCAGGTGGCCGCCGAGACGGCTGGTGGGAGTCAGGGCCTTTTCCAGGTTGACCGGGCTGCCGGGCTTGAGGTCGTCGAAGGCGGTGCGGGCCAGGGTCTCGCGGCTGACGTCGGCCCAGAAACCGTTACCGGGCAGCTCCACGGCGGTGAGGCAGACACCGTTGACGGCGATGCTGTCGCCCAGCTTGACGTCGGCGAGGTCCAGCTTGCCGGTTTCCACCAGGACGCGGACGTCACCGCCCTTGGGCGTGATCGCGCGGATGGTGCCGATGGCTTCGATTATGCCGGTGAACATGAGACCTCCAGAGCTTGCAGCACGCCGGTCGATACCGGCGAAACACGCATTATAAGCGCCCGCCCCTCAGCCGCGCGCAGGCATGCCGCCGACGCCGGAAGGAAGTGGACTGTTGCATATGACATCGATGGAACTCCTGTTTCGTGAAAAACAGGGCATATCGGATCGAAAGGGATCTGACGGACACAGGCACGGACGCACCCCGGACCAGGCAGGCAATCCCGTTCTCTCTTCATCCGGACTATTACCGTCGGCCTCGGAATCGCACCGAGTCTGCTGACCTTGCTGGATGGGCTGGCGGCACCTGGGCGATACGGCATTTCTGCCTTGTCTCGCTCCAGCTCGCTCACCCCTGGACAGACTGCTTCCAGCAAGCGCTCGCGGGCTATGCGCACTTCGCGCAATTACCGCCGGTGGGGACTTGCACCCCGCCCTGAGAACGTATCAGCCAGCATCGAACTGGCTGGCAGGCGTTTTATCACAGTCGCGGAGAACTTGCATCGGCCTTTGCGGCCATGCCGTTGACGCGGGAATCAGGCAGTGGCGCGGGGTATCGCGATGACTCGCCAGTCGTTGCCCACGGCGCGCATCTCGACGATTTCAAGTTCCTGCGCCTCCGCCATCCGCGCCAGGGGCCAGTCCAGCAACGGGCGGGCGCTGGAGCCGAGGAACTTGGCGGCGATGAAGATCTGGTACTCATCCACCAGCCCGGCCTGGGCGAAGGCACCGGCCAGGCGCGGGCCGGCTTCCACCAGGACTTCGTTCACGCCACGGCTGGCCAGTTCCTGCAACAGCTTGCGCAGGTCGACATGGCCATTGGCGCCGGGCAGCGCCAGCAGTTCGTGGCCCGCATAGGCGTCCGGGCTGGACACACTGGCGGTCACCACCAGTGCCGGGCCCGCCTGGAAGAAGGGCGCCGCCAGCGGTACCCGCAGGCGGCCATCCACCAGCACCCGCAAGGGCGGACGGCTGACCGCCAGGGCGGTGAGTTCGGGGTCGAGGCCCAGCTCATCGGCGCGGACGGTGAGGCGCGCGGCATCGGTGAGCACGGTGTCGGCGCCAGTCAGCACCACGCTGGCGCGGGCACGCAGGCGTTGCACCGCAGAGCGGGCAGCCGGGCCGGTTATCCACTGGCTTTCGCCGCTCGCCATGGCGGTGCGCCCGTCCAGGCTCATGGCCAGCTTGACCCGCACGAAGGGCAGGCCCTGCTCCATGCGCTTGATGAAACCGGCATTCAGCGCCCGCGCTTCGGCTTCCAGCACGCCGCTTGCGACGGCGATACCGGCATCGGCCAGCCGCTGCAGGCCACGCCCGGCGACCTGGGGATTGGGGTCCTGCATGGCCGCCACCACACGCCCCACCCCGGCGGCCACCAGCGCATCGGCGCAAGGCGGCGTGCGGCCGTGATGGCTGCAGGGTTCGAGGGTGACGTAGGCGGTGGCGCCACGGGCCAGCTCGCCGGCCTGGCGCAGGGCATGGACCTCGGCGTGGGGCTCGCCGGCACGGACATGCCAGCCTTCGCCGACGACCTGGCCATCGCGAACGATGACGCAACCGACGCGCGGATTGGGATGGGTGGAATAGATGCCCTTGCGCGCCAGCTCGAGGGCGCGGGCCATATAGGCCTGATCGCTGGCGGCCATCAGTCTTTAGACGGCTCGCGGGCCAGGCGCTCGATTTCCTCACGGAACTCGTTGAGGTCCTGGAAGCGCCGGTAGACCGAGGCGAAACGGATGTAGGCGACTTCGTCGAGCTTCTGCAACTCGGCCATCACCAGTTCCCCCAGCACCCGCGACTTCACTTCGCGTTCGCCGGTGGCGCGCAGCTTGTGCTTGATGTGGGCGATGGCCGCTTCCAGGCGCTCGACGCTCACCGGGCGCTTTTCCAGCGCGCGTTGCATGCCAGCGCGCAGCTTCTCTTCGTCGAAGGGCTGGCGGCTGCCGTCCTGCTTGATCAGCCGGGGCATCACCAGTTCAGCGGTCTCGAAGGTGGTGAAGCGTTCCTCGCAGGCCAGGCACTCGCGGCGACGGCGCACCTGGTCGCCCTCGGCAACCAGCCGCGAATCAATGACCTTGGTGTCGTGGGCGCCGCAGAAGGGACAGTGCATGGGTTCGAATGGGCATCGGCGGAAAAGGTGGTCCATGGTAGCGCATCCCCCGGGCAAGACAAGCCGGCGGCTTTGCGCTATAAGGCCCGCGCACTTGGCGTCTGTTGATATTTCGTTCGCGGCAACACGGCTCTTAAAGAAACGTCAACAGCCCCCCATATTCAAGGAAGTCCAGATGCGCCCACTCCTTCCCCTGCTCCTGACCGCCCTGCTCGCGGCCTGTGCCAGCGAAGAGCCTGCCCCGCAACTGCCCCAGCCGACGCAGAAACCCAGGGTGGAAGCGACACCGGCCCATATGCGCGAGCTCATCGGCGTGCTGCAGACGCCGCCTTCCGGCAGTGAAGTCGAGCTGGCACTGATGTCGATCGATTCCCGCGACCGTCCGCAGCGCCTGCTGGGCAGCCTCATGCTGAAGGGCAATGGCGGCCCGCTGCCCTTCCGCCTGCTGTTCAACCCGGAGTCCTTCCCCCGTGGCGAGCGCGTGGAACTACGTGGGCGCGCCAGCCTTTCCGGACGTCTGGTCCTCAAGCTGCAACCACGCCTCATCCTGCAGCCGGAAAACCAGACCCTCGGCCCGATACAGATGGTGCCTGCGCCATGACCGCTCCGAAGATGCTGCAACAGGCCCTGAGCCAGTTGCTCGGCGACGCCAGTCTCTGCGCGGAAACCCTGCCCGGCACCGACCTCAGGCTCTGGCTGATCGATGCCGGCAACATGGACCGCGCATTCAGCCCGGAAGAAACCCGGCGCATCCTCGAAGAGCCGCCCTACTGGTGCTTCTGCTGGGCCAGCGGCCTGGCCCTGGCGCGCTGGCTGGCCGAGAAGCCCGAATGGGTCGCCGGCAAGCGCGTACTGGACTTCGGCGCCGGTTCAGGTGTCGCCGCCATCGCTGCGGCCAAGGCCGGCGCCGCCGAAGTGGTGGCCTGCGACCTCGACCCGCTGGCCCTGGAAGCCTGCCGCGCCAATGCCGAGCTGAACGGCGTGGAGCTCAGCTACTCGGCGGATTTCTTCCAGGAAGAGGATCGCTTCGACCTGATCATCGTCGCCGACGTGCTCTACGACCGCGCCAACCTGCCACTGCTCGATCAGTTCCTCACCCGTGGCCGCCAGGCCCTGGTGGCCGATTCGCGGGTCCGTGACTTCCAGCACCCGCTCTACACCCGCCTCGCCGTGCTGGATGCCTGCACCTGGCCGGACCTGGCCGAGCCGGCGGAATTCCGCAATGTGAGCCTCTATCACGCGATTCGCTGAGGTTCTCGCCGGCTTCTGATGCCGGGGCCATGTTTGCGCCGAATTCGTGCGGGCGTATTCATCCCCGGCCGGCAGCCGTATGATTCGCCCATTCTTTCGTGCCTTCGAGAGCCCCGATGAGCGACATTCCCTACATCTTCGATACCACCAGCGCCGACTTCGACCAGGCGGTGATCCAGAACTCCTTCCACAAGCCCGTGCTGGTGGACTTCTGGGCCGACTGGTGCGCCCCCTGCAAGGCGCTGATGCCGCTGCTGGCGCAGATCGCCGAGTCCTACCAGGGCGAACTGCTGCTGGCCAAGGTCAACTGCGACATCGAGCAGGACATCGTGATGCGCTTCGGCATCCGCAGCCTGCCCACCGTGGTGCTGTTCAAGGACGGTCAGCCGGTGGACGGCTTCGCCGGCGCGCAGCCGGAATCGGCCATCCGCGCCATGCTCGAACTCCATGTGCAGATGCCGGCCACGCCCCAGGGCAACCTGCTGGACGCCGCCCAGGCCGCATTCAGCGAAGGCCGCATAAGCGAAGCCGAGAACCTGCTCAAGCAACTGCTGACTGAAGACAACACCAACGCTGCCGGGCTGATCCTCTATGCCCGCTGCCTGGCCGAACGCGGTGAGCTGGGCGAAGCGGAAACCGTGCTCAATGCGGTGAAGAGCGACGAGCACAAGCAGGCGATCGCGGGTGCCCGTGCCCAGCTGACCTTCCTTCGCCAGGCTGCCGACCTGCCGGAAGTCGCCGACCTGAAATCGCGCCTGGCCCAGGATGCCGGTGACGACGAAGCGGTCTACCAGCTGGCCATCCAGCAGCTTTCCCGCCAGCAGTACGAGCCGGCGCTGGACGGCCTGCTCAAGCTCTTCGTGCGCAACCGTGGCTACGAAGGCGGCCTGCCCCACAAGACCCTGCTGCAGGTATTCGACCTGCTGGGCACCGACCACCCCCTGGTCACCACCTACCGCCGCAAGCTGTACAACGCCATCTACTGACCCGCTCTACCCTGTGGGAGCGAATTCATTCGCGATTGAACGCGCTCCCACGGCTCATCACCCCCGCCAGATATAAAGAGGCGCGTCTTCCCGTCCCTCGACATGCACCTGCTCGCTGTGGCGCAGACGCACCAGCAGGCGCTTGCCTGCCGCCACGCCACCGGCCAGGGCTTCCAGCTCGGCGAGCAATCGTGGTCCTTCCATCTGTCCGGCTTCGCGCAAGAGTTGCCGGGCAGTCTCCCAGAGCGCGTCGGTGCGCGGTGCATCCGGGGCTTTCGACGCGGCCGTGTCCTTGTCCACCCGCCCCGGCGACAGGCGACTGGCCAGCTGGCCCCAGTCCTCGGCGTCCATTTCCAGCGTCAGGTCCACCGGCCAGTCGCCGATCTGTCCGCGTATGCGCAGCATGTCCAACTCCTCCAGAAACGAATGCGCAATGCTCCCACGGCGCTGGCGGGCTGCCTACATTTGTTATAACGTAACGAAATCTTTTTGCCTCCACGGAGACCTTCATGCGTCACCTGCTGCTTGTCCTGCCCTTCGCCTTGCTGCCCCTGGCCACTGTCCAGGCCCATGAACACGAGCACGAAAGCCTCGGCGCCCACGAACACGGCGTAGCGCGCCTGAACGCCGCGCTGGACGGCAATGCCCTTGAGCTGGAACTGGAAAGCCCGGCGATGAACCTGGTGGGCTTCGAGCATACCGCCAGCAGCGATGCCGACAAGGCCAGGGTCGCGGCCGTCCGCGCCGAGCTGGAAAGCCCACTGGAATTGTTCGCCCTCCCAGCGGCGGCCGGCTGCAAGCTCGCCTCCCAGGAACTGGAAAGCCCGCTCTTCGACGCGGACGAGCACCACGGCGAACATGCCGAGGATCATGACCATGAGCACAGCGAAGTCCACGCCCACTACCGGTTCGAGTGCTCCACCCCCGACGCGCTGAAGTCCCTGGACCTCGCCGGGCTGTTCAAGCGCTTCCCTGTCACCGAGAAAATTCAGGTACAACTGATCGGCCCGAACGGGCAGCAAGGCGCGGAACTAAGCAAGTCCAACGCCAGCCTGAGCTTCTGATTCCCCTGGAACCGGCCGGGGCAACCCGGCCGCTTGCCCATGAGCCAGACATTGATCGAACTCCAGGGGCTAGGTTTTGCCTGGCCCGGCCACCCGGAACTGCTGGATATTCCCGAGTTCCACCTGCAACGCGGCGAAAGCCTTTTCCTCAAAGGTCCCAGCGGCAGCGGCAAGACGACCCTGCTAGGCCTGCTCGGCGGAGTCCAGAAACCCGGTCGCGGCAGCATCCGCCTGCTCGGCCAGGACCTGGCCAGGCTCTCGGCCAGCGCCCGCGACCATTTTCGCGTGGATCACACCGGCTACATCTTCCAGCAGTTCAACCTGCTGCCCTTCCTCTCCGTGCGCGAGAACGTCGAGCTGCCATGCCGCTTCTCGCGCCTGCGTGCCGAACGCGCGCGCCAGCGCCATGGCAGCGTCGATGGGGCCGCCGCCACCCTGCTGCGCCACCTCGGACTCCAGGAAGAGCTGTTGCAGCGCCGGGCCGACGCCCTGTCCATCGGTCAGCAACAACGGGTCGCAGCCGCCCGTGCGCTGATCGGCCAGCCGGAGCTGGTGATCGCCGACGAACCCACCTCGGCCCTGGACGCCGACGCCCGCGAGGCTTTTCTGCAACTGCTGTTCGCCGAATGCCGAGAAGCCGGTTCCAGCCTGCTGTTCGTCAGCCACGACCAGAGCCTGGCGCCGCTGTTCGACCGCAGCCTGTCACTGGCGGACCTGAACCACGCCGCGCGCATCGAGGAGGTTTGAGATGTATCTGTTGCGCCTGGCCCTGGCGAGCCTCGCCAACCGCCGTTTCACCGCCCTGCTGACGGTGTTCGCCATCGCCCTTTCGGTCTGCCTGCTGCTGGCCGTCGAGCGGGTACGCACCGAAGCCCGCGCCAGCTTCGCCAGCACCATCAGCGGCACCGACCTGATCGTCGGCGCCCGCTCCGGCGCGGTGAACCTGCTGCTCTATTCGGTGTTCCGCATCGGCAACGCCACCAACAACATCCGCTGGGACAGCTTCGAAGCCATCAGCCAGGACAAACGGGTGAAGTGGGCCATCCCCATTTCCCTGGGCGACTCCCATCGCGGCTACCGCGTCATGGGCACCAGCACCGCCTATTTCGATCACTACCGCCATGGCCGCGGCCAGTCGCTGCGACTGGCCGAGGGCAAGCCATTCGCCGACATGTTCGAGGTGGTGCTCGGCGCCGAAGTGGCCGAGGCCCTGCACTACAAGCTGGGGGACAAGCTGGTGCTGGCCCACGGCGTCAGCAGCGTCAGCCTGGTGCAGCACGACGACAAGCCGTTCAGGGTGGTCGGCATCCTCGCGCGCACCGGCACGCCGGTGGATCGTACCCTGCACATTTCCCTGGCGGGCATGGAAGCCCTGCACGTCGACTGGCAGAACGGCGTGCCCGCGCGCGGCGCCGGCAAGGTCAGCGCCGACCAGGCCCGCGCGATGGACCTGCAACCCAGGGCCATCACCGCCTTCATGCTCGGCCTCAACAGCAAGATCGCCACCTTCGCGCTGCAACGGCAGATCAACGAATACCGTGGCGAGCCGCTGCTGGCGATCCTGCCCGGCGTGGCCCTGCAGGAACTCTGGAGCCTGATGGGCACGGCGGAGAAGGCACTTTTCGTGGTGTCGCTGTTCGTCGTGCTGACCGGCCTGATCGGCATGCTCACCGCCATCCTCGCCAGCCTCAACGAACGCCGCCGGGAGATGGCCATCCTCCGTTCCGTAGGTGCCCGCCCCTGGCACGTCGGCAGCCTGCTGGTGCTGGAAGCCTTTGCCCTGGCCATGGCGGGCGCGGTATTGGGTGTCGGCCTGTTGTACCTCGGTATCGGGCTCGGCCAAGGCTATGTGCAAGCGAGCTACGGACTCTACCTGCCGCTGGCCCTGCCCAGCCCCTATGAGTGGACGCTGCTCGCCGCTATTCTGGCAGCCGCCCTACTGATGGGCGTGGTACCCGCCTGGCGCGCCTATCGGCAGTCGCTGGCCGACGGCCTTTCCATTCGCCTTTGAGACGTCCATGACACGCATCCTGCTGGCCCTGCTGCTGGTCCTTTCCTCCCCGCTCTGGGCCGGCGAGGCACGTGAGCTCACCTGGGCGGAGATGATCCCGGAAGGCGCGCCGCCGCCCGCCCCGCCCGCGCCCTTCCATGACCTTTCGCAGCTGTCCGACGCCCTCAACGCCGAGGCCGGCCCGGCTGCGAGCCAGCAATCCCCCGCCGCGCCGGTGGTCGAGGCGCTGGATGGCCAGGAGGTGAAGCTGCCGGGCTACATCGTGCCGCTGGACGTGACCGAGGAAGGCCGCGTCACCGAGTTCCTCCTGGTGCCCTACTTCGGCGCCTGTATCCATGTCCCGCCGCCGCCGTCGAACCAGATCGTCCACGTGAAGAGCGAACTCGGGGTGCTGATGGATACCCTCTACCAGCCCTTCTGGATCGAAGGTCCGCTACAGGTGAAAGCCAGCAACAGCGAACTGGCGGAAGCCGGCTACCAGATGGACGCGAGCAAGATCTATCCCTACGAGTCCGGCGGCAGCTGAGCCGGGCGTGCTCCCCCTGGATGCACAAGGGCCCGGTCTAACCGGGCCCTTTGCTGTCGACCTCAAGCGATATTGCTCTGGATCAAGATACTAAGCTTCCTAATTACCGACACTGGTTCCAGCCAAACACTCTTAGAACTCACTGGAGCCTTCCATGCACAAGCCTCTTCTCGCTGCTTCCCTTCTCGCCCTTGCTGTCGCCTCCCCCCTGGCCCAGGCCCACAAGGCCGGCGACCTGATCGTCCGCGCAGGCGCGGCCACCGTTTCGCCGAACGAAGACAGCTCCAACCTGTCCATCGCCGGCGCCAAGGTCGGCGGCACCAAAGCCACCTTGGACAGCGACACCCAGCTCGGCCTGACCGGCACTTACATGCTGACCGACCATGTCGGTATCGAACTGCTGGCAGCCACCCCGTTCCAGCATGAAGTGGGCGTGAAAGGCCTTGGCGCACTCGACGGCAAACTGGCCGACATCAAGCACCTGCCGCCAACCCTGAGCCTGCAGTACTACCCGATGGACCCGAATTCCGCGTTCCAGCCTTATGTCGGCGCAGGCCTGAACTACACCCTGTTCTTCGACGAGGACCTGACCAGCTCGCGCAAGGGCCAGGGCTTCAGCAACCTGAACCTTGACGATTCCTGGGGCCTGGCCGCGCAGGTCGGCATGGACTACATGCTGACTGACAACATCCTGCTCAACGCCGCTGTCTGGTACATCGACATCGATACCAAGGCCACCACCGACCTGGCAGGCGTGGGCAAGGTCAAGGTCGATGTGGACGTGGACCCGTGGGTCTACATGGTCGGCCTCGGTTACAAGTTCTGAGCGGGCTCCTTTCGAGAGGAACACCCCCGCCAAAAGGCGCCTTCGGGCGCCTTTTTTTGTACCTCTGGGATCGAATTCATTCGCGATTGAAATCGCTCCCACAGGCAAATCGCGGCTCGCTGTTCAACGCCCCAAGAGGCGCGCCACACCCTCGCGCAGCGGTGTGGCCTCGGGGAACTCGTAGCGCAGCAGCAGGCGGGCATTGTTGGCCCGTGAATGGCGGATGTCCCCGGCGCGGGCTTCGGCGTAGTTCACGGTTGGCATTTCGCCCAGCACCTCACCGATGGCGGCAAGCAGCTGCTTGAGGCTGGTGGCGCGGTTCAGGCCCACATTCACCGGCCCGGCTTCCAGCCACTCCGCCTCCAGCGCCTGCACCAGCACCTGCACCAGGTCGCCGACGTAAACGAAATCGCGGGTCTGTTCGCCATCGCCGAACACGGTGATGGGCAACCCGGCCTGGGCGCGCTCGGTGAAAATGCTGATCACGCCGGAATAGGGCGAAGACGGGTCCTGGCGCGGACCGAAGATGTTGAAGAAGCGGAATACCGCCGGCTCCAGGCCGTGCTGGCGACGATAGAAATCCAGGTAGTGCTCGCTTGCCAGCTTGTCCGCCGCGTAGGGTGTCAGCGGCGACTTGGGGATGTCCTCATCGATGGCCATGCCTTCGCCGTTCTGGCCATAGACCGCAGCGCTGGAGGCGAAGATCACCCGCCTCACGCCGTGCTCGCGCATGGCTTCGCAGACATTCAGGGTGCCGATGAAATTGCTCTGGTGAGTCGCCACCGGATCGTCCACCGACGCCTGCACCGAAGCCACCGCAGCCAGATGCGCCACGGCCTTGCAGCCGGACATGGCGCGTGCCACCAGGGCAGCGTCGGCCACATCGCCCTCGATCAGCTCCAGACGCGGATCGTCCAGCGCCAGGTTGGAGCGCTTGCCAGTGGACAGGTTGTCCAGCACGCGCACGGCGTGGCCCCCGGCAAGCAGCGCATCGGCCAGGTGCGAGCCAATGAAACCGGCGCCGCCGGTGATGAGGATGGGGGAATCAGCCATGGCGGTAGTAACGGTCCAGCAAGGTTGGCAATGCAGCGCGCCAGGCGCGCGGCTTGATACCAAAGGTATGGAGGATTTTCTTGCAGGCCAGCACCGCGTTCTGCGGTTCGTCCGCTGCGTCGGGACGGGCAGCGTGGGCCTGCGGGGTGATGTCCTGGACCTTCAGCGGATGCAGGTTGCGGGCCTCGCTGAGCAGCGCCTGACCAAGGGCCAGCGGCGTCGTGGCCTCGTGGCCGCCGTAGTGATAGGTGCCCCAGAGCGGCGCCTGGCAATCCAGCTGCTTGATCACTGCGAGCAGCACGCGCGCGGCATCGTCCACCGGAGTGGGATTGCCGCGACGGTCATCCGCCAGGCAGATTTCCTCCGCTTGTTCGGCGCGGCGCAGGAAGCGCCCCAGGGAACCTTCCCGGCTGTCGTCCAGCAACCAGCCGAAACGCAGCAACACGTGTTTGGGGCAGGCGGCACGGACACTCTGTTCCATGCGCCAGATGGCCCGGCCACGTTCGCTGAGCGGGGAGGACTCGTCCTTCTCGCTGTAGGCGGTGGCGCGGGAGCCATCGAATACCCGGTAACTGGAGGGTTGCAGCAGGATGATGCCGTGGTGCTGGCAGAGCTCGGCCAGACGCTCCACACCGCGTTCCTGGGCCGCCAGGCGGACAGTACTGACGTCCTCGGCCTGGAACCAGTCGAAGTAGTAAGCGAGGTTGATCACGGCATCAGGCCGGGTGTCATCGAGAAGCTGGGTCAGGCTGGCGGCGTCCCAGCCCTGCTCGGGCGGACGCGGAGCGAGAAAACCTATGTCTTCCTCGGCGCCCTGGTGAATCAGCGCCTGTCCGAGAGAATTGCCGCCGCCCAACAGCATCAAGCGCATTCGCATAGAGAAAAAGGTCGCTTAAAGCCGGTTAGAGGGAGTTGGCGGGAAAATTGCCCGCCAGATAAGAGCCGCATTCTGCGGGTTTCACCGGCTCACGTCACTAGCCGCGTAGCGGTTACGCCTCACCCGGGCGGTAGAGATGGGCATGGCTGGCACGGTAAAGGGACGAATCGGTAAAGCCATCGGCCGCCAGCACCTTGCCCACGAGGATCAACGCCGTGCGGCGGAAGTCCCGCGCCGCCACCTTGGGGAGGATGTCGCCGAGGGTCCCGGTGACCTGCTCCTGGTCCGGCCAGCTGGCGCGATGGATCACGGCAATCGGGCATTCGGCGCCGTAGTGCGGCAACAGCTCTTCGACGATCTTCGCCAACTGGCTCACGCCCAGGTGGATGGCCATGGTCGCGCGATGCCGGGCCAGATCGCCCAGCGCTTCGCCTTCGGGCATGCGCGTCTTGCTGGCGTAACGGGTGAGGATCAGGGTCTGCGACACATCCGGCAGGGTCAGCTCGCACCCCAGCAGCGCGGCGCAGGCGGCGGTGGCAGTCACCCCTGGCACCACTTCGTAGGGGATGTTCCGTTCGCGCAGATGGCGGATCTGCTCGCCAATGGCGCCATAGAGCGACGGGTCGCCGGAATGCACCCGCGCCACGTCCTGGCCCCTGGCATGGGCCGCGGCAAGCAGGGCGATGATCTCCTCCAGGTGCAGCTCGGCGGTGTTCACCACCTGCTCGGCGCGATGCCCGGCCAACACGGCTTCGGGGACCAGGGACCCGGCGTAGAGAATCACCGGGCAGCTGCGAATCAGGCGCAGGCCCTTCACCGTGATGAGTTCCGGATCGCCAGGGCCGGCGCCGATGAAATAGACCGTCATGGCCTTTCAGCCTCCTGTGGGATACAGACCAGGGCGCAGGTGGCGCTGGCACTGCGGCGTTTGTCGATGAGCAGGGTGGCGCGACCGCCGAACAGGGACTCGGCCTGGACCAGGGCGGCCGCCTCGGCAACGCCCGGACTGCCAACGGCGTCCCGCACCCGGTCTGACGGCTGACTCAGGTATGTCTCACAGGCGGTGAGCCTGTCCACGGGCAGAAAATACAGCGGCAGGCCCAGTCGCCGGGCCAGGGCGATCAGCTCCGGCTCGGCCACCTTCACCTCACTGCTGGCCAGGGCGACCAGCTCATCGAGGGCGGCACCGGCCTCGGCAAGGCACTGCAGCAGCAGGCCTTGCAGCTCATCCACCGGGCAACCGCGCCGGCAGCCCAGCCCGGCGACCAGTTTCAAGCGGAGGGCGAGGCGTGGCGCTGGTACAGCCAGGCGGCTGCCCAGCCCAGTACGGCCCAGAACGCCGCATTGGTGATCAGCGAAGCGGCGATGAACTCATGCTCGAGCGCTTCTGGCGCCAGGCTGGAGTGCACTTCCGGCTGCGGCGCGCCCACGGCATGGGGGATCACCAGCAACACCACACCTGCCACGCGCAGCCCCCAATGACGGCCGAAGGCGATCAGGGCGAGACCGGCGGCCGTGGCGGCGGCAGTGCCGATCCACCAGACCTGGCGCTGGGCCAGATCGGCGGCGGCGGTGCCGGGCAATTCCGGCGGCAGGCCCAGGGATGGCGCCAGGGCGAAGGTAGCGAAGCCACCCAGCCCCCACAGCAGGCCATGCCAGGCGCGGGTCGGGCCGCACAGGCTGAACAGCCCGGCGAGGATCAGGGCGAAGCCCACGGCCACCACCAGGTTGCTGCCGCCCGTGGACAGGGTGCGCTGCCAGCCATCCTCCGGCGCCCAGGCTTCGTCGCTGTGCTCATGGATATGGGCGACAGCCGCGCCGCCGTGTTCATGGTCCAGAGCCTGCTCGACCGGGGCCGGCTCGGCGCTTTCATAGGTTTCCGCCTGGAGAATCAGCGGGGTGACCCACAGGCTCTGCAGCAGGGTCAGCACCAGGGCCGCGATGAGGCCGGCGAACCCGGCGGTCTGGGTGATGCGCTTGATCATGGATACATCACTCAATGGCAGGGGAAGGCGGCGCTGTGGCGGGTGTCGTGGGCCGCGTTGTGCACGGCCTCGATGTGCGAGAAGCCGGCGAAGTACACCAGGGACAGGCCGACCAGGCCGGCACCGATGGCCAGTACCAGGCGCTGGGCCAGGGTCGAGGAGGAAGCGGCGGAATGGGACAGGGTGCGGCTGGACATGGAAATTCCCTCTGCGTTGCTAGTGATACCGGCAGATGAGCACGCGCGAGGGAAGCGGACGCACGAGCGCCCAGGTTTCCGGCTTGCGCCCGCCCACCGCGGGTTGCCAAAACGTGATCAGGCCGGTCTCCGGGCTTGCGACGCCAGCCTTGGGCTGGATGGGCATGCCTTCCCATGCCGGTTCGGCACAGTGGCGTACTTGACCCTACGATCGCTTACCGTTGCGGGGGCAGCATCGGACTTGTCCGAAATGGACGCACCGATTTCCCGTTTCACCTCGCGTACGGCGACGCGAGGCACCTGAAAAAACCGCGCTAGGACATCACGAGTCCGACCGAGCGTCAACTGCGGCGATTGACCGCCGCAGGCACGCTGCGTAGCCTGCGCCCTTTCGAGGTTCTCCGGATGTACGCCGGAGCTAAGAGGGAACGTGGTCAAGGCCACGGCTGCCCCCGCAACTGTGAACGCCCCAGGGCCCTTCGATACGCCACTGCGCAAGCGGGAAGGCGAAGGTGCCGCGCAATGCGCAGGGACGTGAGCCAGGAGACCTGCCTCGAAGACATTCCAGACAACCGGGCGGGGTGATCCGGTGGCGAATCCGTTGCGCGGGGCCGGCCCCGCTGCGTTCGTCATGCCCGCCGACCGACCACGCAGAGGCGCGCATGAAAACCCTGGCCAAGCTCCCCGTCACCATCGTCACCGGCTTCCTCGGCGCCGGTAAGACCACCCTCCTCCGCCACCTGCTCGACAACGCAGAAGGCCGCCGCATCGCGGTGATCGTCAACGAGTTCGGCGAACTGGGCATCGACGGCGAGATCCTCAAGCAGTGCGCCATCGGCTGCACCGAAGAGGAGGCCGCGGGCCGCGTCTTCGAGCTGGCCAACGGCTGCCTCTGCTGCACCGTGCAGGAGGAATTCTTCCCAGTGATGCGCGAGCTGGTGGCACGCCGTGGCGACCTCGACCAGATCCTGATCGAAACCTCCGGCCTGGCCCTGCCCAAGCCCCTGGTGCAGGCCTTCCAGTGGCCGGAAATCCGCAACGCCTGCACCGTCGACGCGGTGATCACCGTGGTCGACAGCCCGGCCGTGGCCGCCGGCACCTTCGCCGCCCACCCCGAGCAGGTGGATGAACAGCGCAGGCAGGACCCGAACCTCGACCACGAATCCCCGCTGCACGAGCTGTTCGAAGACCAGCTCGCCAGCGCCGACCTGGTGGTGCTGAACAAGGCCGACCTGCTCGACGCCGACGCCCTCGCCGCCGTGCGCGCCGACGTGGCCGGGGAACTACCGCCGGCGGTGAAGATCGTCGAAGCCCGCGCCGGCAAGCTGCCGCTCGATGTCCTGCTGGGGCTCAATGCCGAAGCCGAACTGCACATCGACAGCCGCCCCACCCACCACGACCACGAAGGCCATGAAGACCACGATCACGACGAGTTCGACGCTTTCCACGTCGACCTGCCGGAAGTCGAGAAAGCCGCGCTGCTCGCCACACTCGGCTGCCTGGTGGAACGCCACACCATCCTGCGCATCAAGGGCTTCGCCGCCATTCCCGGCAAGCCGATGCGCCTGCTGATCCAGGGCGTCGGCAAGCGCTTCGACAAACACTTCGACCGCAAATGGCTGGAAGGCGAAACACGCGGCACCCGCCTGGTGGTCATCGGCCAGGACCTGGACCAGGCGGCCATCACCAATGAGCTGAAGACCGCGCTGGCCTGAACGTAGGAGCGAGCTTGCTCGCGAATCGCGGCAACCTCTTCGCGAGCAAGCTCGCTCCTACAAGATGTGGAGTCCCGCCATGCACCTGTTGCGCACCCAACCCGGCGGCTTCGTCCCCGACGATGGCATCGCCCACCTGGCCCAGACGCCCGCCGAGCTGGTGATCCTCTGCAGCGGCGATTCGCATCTGGCCCTGCTGGCAGAAGCCGCACGCGAACTGCCGGCGGACTACCCGAGCCTGCGCCTGGCCAACCCCATGCAGCTGCAGAACCACGCCTCGGTGGACCTCTACGTCGACGAGGTACTGCAGCACGCCAGGGTCATCCTCATCTCGGTGCACGGTGGCGTAGGCTACTGGCGCTACGGCATCGAACAACTGGTGGCGCTGGCCGAGCGTGGCGCGACGCTAATCCTGGTGCCCGGTGACGACCGCCCCGATCCGGAGCTGACAAGCCTCTGCAACGTCCCGAGGGAAGACGCCGAACGCCTCTGGCAGTACCTGCGCCAGGGCGGGCTGGAGAATGCGCGACAGCTCTTCAACTGCCTGGCCAATCGCTGGCTGGGGCGTGACTACCCCTGGCGCGAGCCGCAGGTCCTGCCCCGCGTCGCCCTCTACCACCCGCGCATCCGCCCGGCGCAACTGCAGGACTGGCAGGCCGAATGGCGGCCGCACCAGCCCGTGGCCGCCCTGCTCTTCTACCGCACGCACCTGCAGGCCGCGAACACCGCATTCATCGACGTCTTCTGCGAGCGGCTCGCCGCTCAGGGCCTCAATCCCCTGCCCATCGCGGTCGCCAGCCTCAAGGAAGCCGAGTGCCTGGCGGTGGTGGAAGACTGGCTGGACGCCGCAAGCGCCGGGTTGATCATCAACACCACTGGCTTCGCCCAGTCCAGCCCCGATACCCCCCGCCTGCGCCCGTTCCGCCGCGACGTCCCGGTGCTGCAAGCCATCTGCTCCCTGGACAACGAACCCCTCTGGCGCGGCAACCCGCAAGGTCTGGGCCCGCGCGACCTGGCCATGCACATCGCCCTGCCGGAGCTGGACGGCCGCATCATCACCCGTCCCATCAGCTTCAAGGGCATGGCCTGGCGCAGCGAGCGCAGCCAGAGCGACGTGGTCTGCTACCTGCCCCAGGTCGAACGCATGGACTTCGTCGCCGAGCTGGGACGGCGCTGGTGCGAACTGGCACGCAAGGCCAATGCCGACAAGCGCGTGGCGCTGATCCTCGCCAACTACCCCACCCGCGATGGCCGCATCGGCAACGGCGTGGGCCTGGACACCCCGGCCGCCGCGCTGAACATCCTCCGCGCCCTGGAAGACGAGGGTTACCCGGTCGCGGGTTTGCCGGACAGCGGCACGGCACTTATCCACAAGCTGCTCGGTGGCGTCAGCAACGACCTGGACAACCTCGACCTGCGCCCGTGCGCCCAAAGCCTCGCGCTTGCCGACTACCAGGCCTACTTCGCGCGCCTGCCCGAAGCCAACCAGCGCGCCGTGCGCGAACGCTGGGGCGAACCGCAGCAGGACCCGATGTTCCGCAGCGGCCGCATGATGATCGCCGGCCTGCGCCTGGGCCTGACCTTCGTCGGCATCCAGCCGGCCCGCGGCTACCAGCTCGACCCGGCGGCCATCTACCACGACGCCGACCTGGTGCCGCCCCACGGCTACCTCGCCTTCTACTTCTGGCTGCGCGAAGCGTTCGCCGCCGATGCGCTGATCCACGTCGGCAAGCACGGCAACCTGGAATGGCTGCCGGGCAAGGGTGTCGGCCTTTGTGCCGAGTGCTGGCCGGACGCCGTGATGGGGCCGCTGCCGAACCTCTATCCCTTCATCGTCAACGACCCGGGCGAAGGCGCCCAGGCCAAGCGCCGCGCCCAGGCGGTGATCATCGACCACCTGATGCCGCCGCTGACCCGCGCCGAGAACTACGGCCCGCTGCGCGACCTGGAACGCCTGGCCGACGAGTATTACGACGCCTCCCTGCTGGACCCGCGCCGCGCCGTGCAGCTGCGCGGGGAAATCCTCGAACTGGTGAAAGCCACCGCCCTGGACCGCGAGCTGAACCTGGTCATCAGCGACGACCCGGAAAGCTGGCTGCCACAACTGGACGCTTACCTCTGCGACCTCAAGGAATCACAGATCCGCGATGGCCTGCACGTGTTCGGTGAATCCCCCGAAGGGCGCCTGCGCGACGACACCCTGCTCTCCCTGGTGCGGATTCCGCGCGGCGACGGCAAGGGGGCCAACGCCAGCCTGCTGCGCGCCCTGGCCAGCGACCTGCACCTGGGCAGCGACCCGCTTGACCTCAACTGGGCCGAGCCCTGGCAAGGCCCACGCCCGGCAGTGCTGGAAAGGCTCAGCGACGAGCCCTGGCGCAGCAACGGCGACACCCGCGAGCGCCTGGAGCTGCTGGCGCTGGGGCTGATCGAAAGCGCCGATCCCGGCTCCATCGGCCCGGCCAGCGATGCGGTCCTGCAACATCTGCGGGCGGTGATCGCCCCCGCCCTGGATGCCTGTGGCAATGCCGAGATAGGCGGCGTGCTGGCGGCACTCGAAGGCCGCTTCGTGCTGCCCGGACCCAGCGGCGCCCCCAGTCGCGGACGCCTCGATGTCCTGCCCACCGGGCGCAATTTCTTTACCGTGGACGTGCGCAACCTGCCCACGTCCACGGCCTGGCGCCTGGGTTTCCAATCCGCCAGCCTGCTGCTGGAACGCCACCTGCAGGATCACGGCGACCACCTGCGCCAACTGGGCATTTCCGTCTGGGGCACCGCCACCATGCGCACCGGTGGCGACGACATCGCCCAGGCCCTGGCGCTGATGGGCGTGCGGCCGTTGTGGCAGGTGGGCAGCCAGCGGGTCGAAGACTTCGAAATCCTGCCGCTGTCCCTGCTGGACCGGCCTCGCGTGGACGTGACCCTGCGCGTCTCCGGTTTCTTCCGCGACGCCTTCGCCAACCTCATTCGCCTGTTCGATGCCGCGGTGCAGGCAGTGGCGGAACTGGACGAGCCCGAGGAGATGAACCCGCTGGCCGCGCGGGTGAAACAGGAAAGCGAACGTCTCGCCGCCGAGGGATTGGCCCTGGAGGATGCGCGCCTGCAAGCCGGCTGGCGGGTGTTCGGCGCCCAGCCCGGCGCCTACGGTGCGGGCGTGCAGGGCGTCATCGAAGAGCGCCAGTGGCAGGACCGCGCCGAGCTGGTCGAGGTCTACCTCAACTGGGGCGGCTACGCCTATGGCGCCCGGGACGCCGGCACCCCGGCGCGGGAACGCTTCGCCCAGCGCCTGCAACGCTTGCAGGCCGTCCTGCAGAACCAGGACAACCGCGAACACGACCTCCTCGACTCCAACGACTACTACCAGTTCCAGGGCGGCATGCTCGCCGCCGCCGAAACCCTGCGCGGCGAGAAGGTCGCCAGCTACCACGGCGACCACAGCCAGCCGGACCTGCCGCGCATCCGCTCACTGAAGGAAGAACTGGCCCGCGTGGTACGCGCCCGCGCCGCCAACCCGAAGTGGATCGCCGGCATGAAGCGCCACGGCTACAAGGGCGCCTTCGAACTGGCCGCGACCGTGGACTACCTGTTCGCCTTCGACGCCACCAGCGAACTGGTGGACGACCATCAGTACCAGTTGCTGGCCGATGCCTACCTGCTGGACGAGGACACCCGCACCTTCATCCACCAGCACAACCCCGAAGCCTTGCGCGACATCGCCGAGCGGCTGGTGGAGGCCCAGCAACGCGGACTGTGGGAGAACCCCGGGGAGTATCGCCAGGCGATCGAGAATCTGTTGCTGGATATCGAGGAGCAGTGATTCGCGCTGAGGTCCAGGCAACCTGTGAGAGCGAATTCATTCGCGAAATGGTTGGGCACCGAGCCGGCCGGCTGCTGCCCTCTCCCCCGGCCCCTCTCCCGCAGGCGGGAGAGGGGTGACTCTCGGCCCACCGCTGTCTCTCCCTGTGGGGCACATTCCCTGTGGGGGCGATTTCAATCGCCAAGCAGGACGCAGTCCTGCCTAGCTACAGGGGGAAAACCTGTCGGGTCCTCACCCGCGCAAGCGCTCCGCCGCCTCCCGCAGGATGCGCTCGGTGCCTTCCCAGCCCAGGCAGCCATCGGTGATCGATACGCCGTAGCGCAGATCGCAGGACAGCGACTGCGCGCCATCGAACAGGTGGCTCTCGATCATCACGCCGCGCAGGGCGTCCTGGCCGGCCAGACGTTGCTTGACCACGTCTTCCAGCACGGCGGGCTGGCGCAGCGGGTCCTTGCCGCTGTTGGCGTGGCTGCAATCGACCATGATGCGCGGCGCGATGCCGAGCTTTTCCAGCCCCTCGCGGGTCGCCTGCACGCTGGCGGCATCATGGTTCGGCCCCTTGTGGCCGCCGCGCAGCACCAGATGGGTGTCCGCATTGCCGGCGGTCTGCACCAGCGCCGGACGCCCCTGGGCGTCGATGCCGAAGTGCTGGTGGGCATGGGCGGCCGAGCGCATGGCGTCGGTGGCGATGCCGAGGCTGCCGTCCGTTCCGTTCTTGAAGCCCACCGGCAAGTCCAGC
This sequence comes from Metapseudomonas phytobenefica, assembly GCF_043392685.1. Taxonomy (NCBI): domain Bacteria; kingdom Pseudomonadati; phylum Pseudomonadota; class Gammaproteobacteria; order Pseudomonadales; family Pseudomonadaceae; genus Metapseudomonas; species Metapseudomonas phytobenefica. The sequence goes on from NZ_JBHZGM010000017.1 coordinate 73,160, forward strand.
CCGCTGACCATCTCGCGGTGGATCTGCGACTCACTGGTGCGCGCGCCGATGGCGGCCCAGCTCAGCAGGTCATCCAGGTAGCCTGCCACCAGCGGTTGCAGCAGTTCGGTGGCGACCGGCAGGCCCAGTTCCGCCACCTCCAGCATCAGCCGGCGGCTCAGGGCCAGGCCCGCGGCCATGTCGCCGCTGCCGTCCAGATGCGGGTCGTAGACCAGCCCCTTCCAGCCCACGGTGGTGCGCGGCTTCTCAACGTAGGCACGCATCACCAGCAGCAGCTGGTCGCTGACCTCCGGCGCCAGCCTGGCGAGGCGACGTGCGTAGTCGAGGGCGGAATCGGCATCGTGGATGGAGCAGGGACCGACCACCACCAGCAGGCGCGAATCCTCGCCATCCAGCACGGCGCGCACGGCCTCGCGCTGGGCGCGGATCTGGCGGGCGAGCTCATGGGACAGCGGCAGGCGCTGGCGCAGTTCGGCGGGAGTGGGCAGCGGCTGGGTGCTGCGCGACGGGGGAAGGGCAGCCTCCAGTGCCATGGCATGGAGCGGCTGTACAGCGGTGGACAGAACGGATTGGTGCGAATTCATGACTGGCGTCCTCAGCCGGCGCGGTTCGATCCGCGCGCGGCGCTATCTGGGTGTTCGATTCAAGGGTGTCCGGGCGTTGGAGAAGCGGCTAAATCGCCAGTCGGAGTTGCGGTAATAGGTCTGGTAGGTGCGGTAGCTGATCATGGTGCGATCCTGTGTGTCGGTTGTTGGCCTTGTGGGCCGGAAAACAAAAACCCCCGGTCGGGTTGCCGACCGGGGGTTTCGTGGAGCTTTGGCGGCGACCCTGCTGGAGTGGGCCGCCTGATGGGTATCAGGTCAGCCCGTGGCTAAACCAATACCCGTAGAAATAGCTGGCCGCAGCGGCCACGCGCGCGCGCGCCCGGGCATGAGCCTGGCGAGCGGTGAGCGAAGTGGAAGCGCGTTGCGACATGACAATCTCCAAAGCGAATGCTGACTAACCTACTGCATTGCCATGCGCCCTTCAATCACTGATTTCTATCGGCTACCCCGACCTTTGGCTAACATGCGCAACACGCTTTCCCAGGATCCCGCCATGTCCGACCTTCCCCACTTTCCCCTGAGCGCGGTCGTCGCTTCCGACGAACTGAAGCTGGCGCTCTACCTCACCGCCATCGACCCCGCCATCGGCGGCGTGCTGATCGAAGGTCCGCGCGGCATGGCCAAATCCACCCTGGCGCGCGGCATCGCCGACCTCTTGCCGGAAGCCACCTTCATCACCCTGCCCCTGGGCGCCAGCGAAGAGCGCATCGTCGGCACCCTCGACCTGGACGCCGCCCTCGGCGAAGGCCGCGCACGCTTCTCGCCCGGCGTGCTGGCCAAGGCCCACGGCGGCGTGCTCTACGTGGACGAGGTGAACCTGCTGCCCGACCACCTGGTGGACCTGCTGCTCGACGTGGCCGCCAGCGGTGTGAACCTGGTGGAACGCGATGGCGTTTCCCACCGCCACCCGGCGCGCTTCGTGCTGATCGGCACCATGAACCCGGAAGAAGGCGAACTGCGCCCGCAACTGCTGGACCGCTTCGGCCTCAAGGTCCGCCAGGACGGCCAGCCGCAACCGGCCGAACGCGCCGAGATCGTTCGCCGTCGCCTGGCCTTCGACGCCGATCCGCAAGCCTTCATCGCTCAATGGAGCGGCGAACAGCAGGCCCTGGCCCACCGTTGCCAGGACGCGCGGGCACGCCTGCCCGGCATTCCCCTGGACGATGCCGCCCTCGATGACATCGCCCAGCGCTGCTTCGCCGCCGGCGTCGACGGCCTGCGCGCCGACCTGGTCTGGCTGCGCGCCGCCCGCGCCCACGCGGCCTGGCGCGGCGCCGGGCGCATCGAGGCCAAGGACATCGACGCCGTCGAAGATTTCGCCCTCGCCCACCGTCGCACCCACACGCCGCCACCCGCCGCGCAACCGCCGCAATCCCCGCCGGCCGCCTCGCAATCACAGGCAACCGGCGCAGAGGGCCAATGGGGCGAACTGCCCGCGCAAGCGGTAACCATGGGCGAGCGCCGCGACCTGCCACGTTGGCCAAAAAAGCCCTGAGCATCCGCCCGCGCACGGTCACAGGGGCGGGTGCCCGGCCCAGACCCGGCACGCTTGGCAACGGCCGCAGCGGCGCGCGCCGTGCGGGCGCCCATGGCGCGATCCAGTGGCTGCCCACGCTCCTGCGTGGCCGCCCGCGCAAGGCCGCCGACCTGGTGCGCGCACCGCGCAGCCAGCGCCCCGACCAACTCTGGCTGGTGGTGGTGGATGCCTCCGCCTCCACCCGCCGCCACGGCGCCCTGGCCCAGGCCAAGGGATTGCTCGCCAATCTGTTCGAGGCTGCCTATCGCCAACGGGCACGCCTCGCCCTGCTCCACGCCACCGGCCACCAGCCCCGCTGGCTCTGGCAGGGCCAGAAAGCCTCCCCCGCCCTGCATCACTGGCTTGCCGAACTCGGCGCCGGCGGCGGCACGCCCATCATCGAAGCCCTGCAGCAATCCGCCCACTGGCTGGCCCGCCGACAGCGGCAGAAGCCGGCCGAGGAACAGCGTTTGCTGGTGTTCACCGATGGGCGTTTGAACGACTGGTCGTCACTGCAGCCGCCGGGTTGCCCGACGCTGCTGGTGGATATCGAAAGCGGGCCGATTCGGCTGGGGCGGGCAAAGAAGCTGGCGGAGGAATTGGGGGCGGAGTACCGGGCCATTTCCGAGCTGTGAGTCGATGGGTTTCGCTCCTCAGCGGAACGCCCACGTCCCTTCCGGCGAACTAGATCCCGGTAATCAGCAGGTCCAGGGCCGCAATGATTTCATTGCGCATGGCAGAGAGATCAGCGACCTGCTTGCCCAGCACTTTCCTGGACACCCCGGCCAGCTGTGGGGTGAGCATGACAACAGGCGTTCCCTCCACCTCGAAGACCGGCATCAGGGTCTTCAGCACCTTGTCCTTCATCACCTCCGCCGTATGGAGGGGCACGACGACACGGGTACTCAACTCGGCGATCAGGTCGCTCTGTACATCGAGCAAGTAAGGAATGCTCATACGGGTCGCAGGATTGGCGTTCAGGTAAACGGCGAATTGCGGCATCAGAAGCCCCGCAGGTCGTCGCTGAAAACGCCTTCGTCTTCCACGTACTGGTTGTAGGCGGCAATTGCTGCGCGATTTTCAGCCAGCCAGGCTTCACGCTGCTTGAGCCTCAGCTCTTGCGCCAGGGCGTGTTCAAGCGTGGCGGACAGATTGATATCCAGCGCCCGCGCCTTGTTGAGGAGGTCGCTGTTGATGCTGAGGTTCGCGGCCTTCTTTGGCGCATGAGGATCGTAGATGGGACGCATGAGCAGGTTTCCAGGAAAATCCATGCGCATACCCTATGCGCATGGCAGTACGACAGTCAAAGCCGGGGGCCGGACGGTACCTGCGAGTGCATCAACATCTCAGGCACCTGCCGATCGTCCACGATCCGCTCCTGCACCCAGCGCAGCACCTCTTCCTCATTGCCAATGCGGTACCACTCGCCTTCCGGGTAGAGGCTGGCGGTAGGTCCGTCATCGCAGGGGAACTGGCATTGGGTACGGGTGATGTGCACGCCGCCCGCGCATTCCAGCTTGCCGGCGGCCTTGAGGGTTTCCCGCAGTTTCTTCCACAGCGGCAGCGCGCCACGACGGGTACAGCGTGGGCCGTTGCACAGCAGCAGGCGGCGGGCGTGGGGCGGGATGCAGGACCAGGCATGGCGCTCCGACAGTGCCGGTACGTCCACGCAGGGCAGATGCAGTTCGCGGCGTTCGGCCAGGGTGCAGGCGGCGTTGGCCGGGTCGACGTCGAACTGGCCCAGCAGGCTGGCGGCGAAGAGCTGCTCAGGGGCATTCAGCTTGCCCAGCTCGCTGCGCAGCCAGTCCAGGTGCTGGGATGAGGATTGTGGGTCGAGTTCAATCACCAGCAAGGGACGCGGACTCGCCTGAACGCGTTGCCACAGCAGCTCATGACCGGCGCTGGTGTCGACGATGTCAGCCAAGGCCGCCTCGCCACGCAAAGCCAGAAGCTGGCGGCGGAACAGTTCGGCGAACGAACCTTCGGCAAGGTCCGGCCCGGCGAACAGCACGCGGGCGTAGGGGGTTGCGCTCATGGGGTTTCCAGGTAAGTGGCGAGGGCCTGCCAGAGGCTCTCGACGGAGTCGAATTCGCGGGTTACGGCAGGCAGCTCCGGGCGTTCGAGGATCAGCACCGGCAGCCCGAGTTCGCGGGCGACCTGCAGCTTGGGTTCGGTGGACTGGCTGCCACTGTTCTTGCTGATCAGCACATCGCAGCGCAAGCGGCGGAACAGCTCGCGCTCGCCGTCGAGGCTGAAGGGGCCTCGGGCGCCGATCACCTCATAGCGTTCGCCAGTCGGTTGCCCTTGTAGGCAGCGCACGGTCCAGTGCTGCTCTGGCGGGATCTCGTGCAGGTGCTCCAGCGGTTCGCGGCCGAGGGTGAAGAAGGGCCGGCGGAAGGCTTTCAGTGCCTCGATCAGCCCAGTCCAGTCAGCCACCTTGCGCCAGTCATCATTTGGGCCGGCCTGCCAGCCGGGACGCCGCAGGGCCCAGCAGGAAACCCCAGCCACCCCGGCAGCCGCAGCCGCGTTGTGGCTGATTTGCGCGGCGTAGGGATGTGTGGCATCCACCAGCAGGCCGATTCCCTCGTTGGCGATGAACCGCGCCAGCCCCTCGGCACCGCCAAAGCCGCCGACACGAACCCGGCAAGCGAGGTCATCCGGCACCTTGCCGAGGCCGGCAAGGCTGTAGAGGTGTTCCGGGCCCAGGCGGCGCGCCAGCGCCAGGGCTTCGGCAACGCCGCCCAGCAGCAGGATGCGTTTCATCGCGGCTCCACCGCCTCGCCGACGATATTGCCCTGGCGGTCGATGGCGAAGACTTCCAGCGCCACGCTGGACGGCACCGTCTTGCGGGCGAAGGCCAAGGCGCGCGCGCAAACCGCGTTGCCCAGTGGGATACCGGCGTCATGGGCCATGGCCAGCGCCAGCTGGCTGGTATTGGCGCCGCGCATGGCGGCCTGCAGTTCGGCGCTGGCACCCAGTTCGGCAGCCCATTGCGCCAGCAGCGGCAGGTCGATGCTGGAGCTGCGGCTGTGCAGGTCCAGATGGCCAGCGGCGAGTTTGCTGATCTTGCCGAAACCGCCGCACAGGCTGAGCCTGGCCACAGGCGCCTTGCGCAGGTGCTTGAGCACGGCGCCGGCGAAGTCGCCCATCTCGATCAGGGCGGTATCGTCCAGGTGATAACGACGGCGCATGGCATCTTCACTGGCATTGCCGGTGCACGCCGCAAGATGGGTGAAACCGTTGGCGCGGGCGACGTCGATGCCCTGATGGATCGAGGCGATATAGGCCGAACAGGAGAAAGGCCGGACGATGCCGGTGGTGCCGAGGATGGAAATGCCGCCGAGGATGCCGAGGCGCGGATTCATGGTCTTCAGCGCCAGCTCGGCGCCGCCCTGCACGCAGATGGTCACCTCGAAGCCGCCCGGGTAGTGGTACTCGGTGGCGAGGCGGGTCAGGTGCTCGGTCATCATCTGCCGGGGCACCGGGTTGATCGCGGGTTCCCCCACCGCCAGGGTCAGGCCCGGCCTGGTGACGGTGCCGACGCCGGGACCGGCATGGAAGCGCACGCCGGGTTCCGCGCTCAGGCGCACTTGTGCATGGATCAGCGCACCGTGGGTCACATCCGGATCATCGCCGGCATCTTTCCGGGTGCCGGCTTCCGCGCCATCTTCGCTCAGGCGGCAGAACTCCAGGCGCATCAGCACCTGCTGGCCCTTGGGCAGGACGATCTCCACCGCATCGGCCGCCTCGCCGCCCAGCAGCAGGCGCGCCGCCGCCAGGCTGGTGGCGGTGGCGCAACTGCCGGTGGTGTAGCCGCTACGCAGGGGCGCGGGGTGCTCGGGGGTTTCGTCACGCATGGGAAAGGATACGTCCACTCAAGGTTCACGCAGATTGGGCCGGGCCACGCTGGAGCGCGGAACCAGCCGCCGCCCGTGCTTCGGAGTGTTGGGCTTCGCTGCGCTCTGCGCCAACCTACGGGTCATTTGCTCACTTCAAGCAAGGTAATCGGCAGCGCCGAACGCCAGGTATCGAAGCCGCCTAGCGGCTGGGCCTGGGCGATGGCGATGCGGGTAAGTTCACCGCCCTGGCGCTCGCGGAAGGCCACCAGCGTGGCTTCGCTCTGCAGGGTCACGGCGTTGGCGATCAGCCGGCCGCCGGGCTTGAGCCGGTTCCAGCAGGTGTCCAGCACGCCGGGTTCGGTGACGCCGCCGCCGATGAAGATGGCATCCGGCGCCGGCAGTCCTTCCAGCGCTGCCGGTGCCTGACCGGCCACCAATTGCAGGCCGGGCACGCCCAGGGCATCGCTATTGTGGCGGATGTGCGCCTGACGGCCCTCGTTGGCCTCGATGGCGATGGCGCGGCAAGCCGGGTGCGCGCGCATCCACTCGATGCCGATGGAGCCGCAGCCGGCGCCCACGTCCCAGAGCAGTTCGCCGGGGCGCGGCACCAGGCGCGCGAGGGTGATGGCGCGAACGTCGCGCTTGGTCAGCTGGCCGTCGTGGCGATAGGCGTCATCCGGCAGGCCGGTGGTCAGCGGCAACTGACGGGTGCCCTCGCCGGGCCGGACTTCGACGGCCACCAGGTTGAGCGCGGCGACCTCATCGACGGACCAGTCGCAGGCGATGCCGTCGATGCGTCGTTCCTGCGCGCCGCCCAAGTGCTCCAGCACGGTGATCCGGCTGGGGCCGAAGCCACGTTCGCTCAGCAGTGCGGCGATGGCGGCCGGGCTGCTGCCGTCGTTGCTCAGCACCAGCAAGCGGGTGCCCTGGTGCAGATGGGCATTGAGGGCCGCAAGGGGACGGGCGACCAGCGAGAGCAGGGTGACCTCCTGCAATGGCCAGCCCAGGCGAGCCGCTGCCAGGGAACAGGACGAGGGGGCCGGGATCACGCGCAGTTCTTCCGCCGGCAGCTGCCGCGCGAGGCTGGCGCCGACACCGAACAGCATGGGATCGCCGCTGGCCAGCACGCAGATCGGCGTGCCGCGCCGTTCCAGCACCGGCGCCAGCGAGAAGGGGCTGGGCCAGGGCGTACGCCGGGCGCGAATGCAGCACGGCAGCAGGTCGAGCTGACGCGGGCCGCCCACCACCTCGGAGGCCCCCAGCAGGGCATGACGTGCGGCCTTGCCGAGGCCCGCATAACCGTCTTCGCCAATCCCCACAACTGTCAGCCAGGGCTGCATTCGCACTCCTCGATTCTGAAAACGCCAGGGGTGTTCGGCTTCCGACAGGCAGCCTTTTCCCCGGTCCGGGCAAAGCGGGCATAATAGCGCCCTTCATCGGTCGCTGGCGCTCACCTGACGAGCCCCAGCCTAAGAGGGAACACGGTCGAGCCGTGGCTGCCCCCGCAACTGTAAGCAGCGAGTCCATGCAATCGAGGTCACTGGGTATCCCGGGAAGGCCGCAATGGATGATGACCTGCCAGCCAGGAGACCTGCCGGTGGAACCAGTCGCGTGTGCAAGCATCGAGCGGGGTGTATCGGTGCAACGTTGTCCCTAGCCTAGGGACCCGGGTCGCCGCGACGCCAACCATGGTGACCTGAGTGAAGCACGCCCGGCCCACATCGTTTTCCGTTCGCCCCTCGGCCTGCCCGGGGTTGCTGCGCATCGTCCAGGCGAAGGACGGCGGCATCTGCCGGATCAAGCTCCCCTGCGGCCGTCTCGGTTCCAGCCAGGCCCGCGCCGTAGCCGCCGCCGCGACGGTCCATGCCAGCGGCGTGATCGAGGCCACCAACCGTTCCAACCTGCAGATTCGCGGCGTCAGGCCGGGCGCGGAACAGGCGCTAATCGGGGCCCTACTGGCCGCCGGCCTGGGCGCGGGCTCTCCCGGTGCCGACGACGTGCGCAACCTGATGGTCAGCCCGCTGGCCGGCCTCGATTCCAGCGCCCTGGTCGATGTCTCGCCACTGGCCGCAGACATCCTCAACCTGTTGCAGGACAAACCGCACTTCCACGCCCTGTCGCCCAAGTTCGCCCTGCTGCTGGATGGCGGCGAAGCAGTGGCGACGCTGGAACACCCCCACGACATCTGGCTCTCGGCCATGAGCTCCGGCAGCCAGGCGCAGTTCGCCTTCGGACTGGCCGGCTGCCCGCCCCGATCCGGCGACGACGCGCCCGCCCTGGCCGCCGTACCGCGCGACCAGGTTCCCGCCCTGGTGAACGCCGTGCTGGAGTTGTTCCTTGAACTGGCAACGCCCGAGCAGACGCGCATGCGCCACCTGCTCGCCGGGCACCCGGTGGGCGACCTGCTGCTGCGCCTGCAACAACGGCTGGAATTCCCCCTGCTGCCGGCCGGCGGCTGGCAGCGCCCTGCCCCGCAGCCCTTCGCTCACCTGGGCATTCGCGAGGGCCGCCATGTCGGCGGCGCGCCAGGCCTCGGCCGGCTGGATTCCGCGCATCTCATCGCCCTCGCCGATCTCGCCGACCAGCAGGGCGACGGCAGCCTGCGCCTGACGCCCTGGCAATCCGTGCTGCTGCCCAACGTCCGGGATGCCGGCGCTGTGCTGCGAGCGATGCGGGAACTGGGCCTGGCCACCGATGCCCGCGAGCCCCAGGCCCGCCTGATCGCCTGCACCGGTTCCGCCGGCTGCGCCAAGGGCCTGGCCGACACCAAGGCCGATGCCCTGGCCCTGGCGCCGCTAATGCCGTCCGGAGCGGTGGTCCACCTCAGCGGCTGCCCGCGCTCCTGCGCCGCCGCCCATGTGGCGCCCTTTACCCTGCTGGCCGTCGCCCCCGGCCGCTACGACCTGTTCCAGCGCGGTGGCGAAGGCTTCGGCCGCCTGCTGTCGCGCGACATCGACATCATCGAGGCCGGCGAATGCCTGGCCGTCTCTCCTGACACCTGGAGTTCCACCCAATGATCGAGTACATCCGCGATGGTCAGGAGATCTATCGCAACTCCTTCTCCATCATCCGCGCCGAAGCCAAGCTCGCCGGCATACCCACCGACCTGGAAAAGCTCGCGGTGCGGGTGATCCACGCCTGCGGCATGGTCGATGTGGTGGAAGACCTGCGCTTCTCCCCCGGAGCAGGGGCCGCCGGCCGCGCCGCCCTCACCGCCGGTGCGCCGATCCTCTGCGATGCGCGCATGGTGGCCGAAGGCATCACCCGCGCCCGCCTGCCGGCGAACAACCGGGTCATCTGCACCCTCAACGATCCGGGGGTTCCGGAACTGGCCCGTGAGCTGGGCAACACCCGCTCGGCCGTGGCCCTGGAACATTGGCGCGAGCACCTGGAAGGCAGCGTGGTGGTAATCGGCAACGCCCCCACCGCGCTCTTCTACCTGCTGGAAATGCTCGACGCCGGCGCCCCGAAGCCGGCGCTCATCCTCGGTTTCCCGGTGGGCTTCGTCGGCGCGGCGGAGTCCAAGGACATGCTCGCTGCCGACAGCCGCGGCGTGCCCTATGTGATCGTGCGTGGCCGTCGCGGCGGCAGCGCCATGGCGGCGGCCGCGGTCAACGCCCTGGCCACGGAGGTGGAGTGATGGCGCGCAAGGGACGGCTGATCGGCCTGGGCGTGGGCCCTGGCGACCCGGAACTGATTACCCTGAAGGCCCTGCGCCTGCTGCAATCGGCGCAGGTGGTGGGGTACTTCGTGGCCAAGGCGAAAGCCAGCCAGGGCCAGGGCGGCAATGCCTTCGGCATCATCGAGCAGCATCTTGCCGACACCCAGCAACGCATGCCGCTGGTGTACCCGGTGACCACCGAGAAACTGGAACCGCCGCTGACCTACGAAACCGTCATCAGCGACTTCTACGACACCGCCGCCGAGCAGGTGGCCCGGCATCTGGACGCCGGTCGCGACGTGGCGGTGATCTGCGAGGGCGACCCCTTCTTCTACGGCTCCTACATGTACCTGCACGACCGCCTGGCTGGACGCTATGAGGTGGAAGTGGTGCCCGGCGTCTGCTCCATGCTGGGTAGCGCGGCGGTGCTCGGCGTGCCGCTGGTGTACCGCAACCAGAGCCTGTCGGTGCTTTCCGGCGTGTTGCCGGAAGACGAGCTGAAGGCGCGCCTGGCCGACGCCGAAGCCGCCGTGGTGATGAAACTCGGACGCAACTTCGACAAGGTGCGCCGCGTCCTCCAGGACCTCGGCATCGCCGGCCGCGCCCATTACGTGGAGCGCGCCACCATGGCCAACCAGCGCATCGTGCCGCTGGATGAAGTGGACCCGATGGCTTCGCCCTACTTCTCGATGATCGTCATCCCCGGGCAGAAGTGGAAAGGATGATGCCATCCGTCTCCGTAGGGTGCGCCGTGCGCACCAATGACTTCCGGTGCGCGCGGCGCACCCTAGCTGTGGAGCTCTGCCATGCATAACCCACCGGCCATCATCCTGCTCGGCAACGGCGGCCTGCCCGTCGCAAGACGCATCCAGGCGCTTTATCCACAGGCGCGCATCCTCGGTCTGGCCGGACGTGTCGAGGGGGCGGACGAGGCCTACACGGAATTCGGCGAAACCCTGCGCGAACTCTACCGCACCGACACGCCGATCATCGCCCTGTGCGCCGCCGGCATCGTCATCCGCACGTTGGCGCCGCTGCTGGTGAGCAAGGGTGCCGAGCCGCCGGTGCTGGCGGTCGCCGAAGACGGCAGCGCTGTGGTGCCGCTGCTCGGCGGTCTCGGCGGGGTGAATCGCATGGCGCGGGAAATCGCCTCCGCACTGGAGGTGGCAGCGGCCATCACCACCAGCGGCGAACTTCGTTTCGGCGCCTGCCTGCTGGAGCCGCCAGCCGGCTTCGCCCTGGCCGATATCGAGCAGGGCAAGCGCTTCGTCGCCGACCTGCTGGGCGGCGAAAGTGTGCGGGTACAGGGCGAAGCGCCCTGGCTGGACGAGGCCCGCCTGCCCCTGGCGGATGAAGCGCAGCGGGTCATCCACGTCACCCCCCGGGCGCGCACGGCGGCACGGGATGAACTGCTGATCCATCCGCGCGTGACCGTTGCGCGCGTGGATGGCGAAACCAGCGCACAAGCCATTCGCCAGGTGCTGGCCGACACCGGACTGGCGCCGCTTTCCCTAGCCTGCCTGCTGGCGGACCGCTCGCGAATGTTCGATTCCAGACTGGCCGCCACTGCCACAGAACTGGGCGTGCCGCTGCGCTTTTCCACCGACGAGTCCGCGCTGCCGCCCCTGCACCAGCAAGTCGCCGGCATCCGCCTCCATCTGGCCAGTGAACCGCTGGACCCGGCCCTGATCGGCCAGCCGCGCGGCCGCCTCAGCGTGATCGGCCTCGGTCCCGGCGCCACCGAGTTCATGGTTCCCGCCGCACGCCAGGCCCTGGATGAAGCCCAAGACCTGCTCGGCTACGAAACCTACATCCGCATGGCCGGGCCGCTGCGTCCGGGCCAGGTGGCGCACTGCACCGATAACCGCGAAGAGCTTCAGCGCGCCCGTCATGCCTTCGAACTGGCAGCCAGCGGTCGCCGCGTGGCAGTGGTGTCTTCCGGCGATCCGGGGGTGTTCGCCATGGCTGCTGCCGTGCTGGAGGCCCTGGACGAGTCCCGCGATCCGGAATGGCTTCAGGTCGAACTGCAGGTATTTCCCGGGGTTTCCGCCGCCCTCGCCACGGCGGCCAGGGCCGGCGCACCGCTGGGCCATGACTTCTGCCTGATCTCGCTGTCGGACAACCTCAAGCCCTGGGAGGTGATCGAGAATCGCCTCGACCACGCGGCCGCCGCCGACTTCGCCATGGCCTTCTACAACCCCATATCCAGGGCACGCCCCTGGCAGCTGGGCCGAGCCCTGGAAATCGTCGCCCGTCATCGCAAGCCGGAAACGGTGGTCGTGCTTGGGCGCGATATCGGCCGCCCCGCCGAGAAGCTGAGCCTCATCACGCTTGGCGAACTGACGCCGGAACAGGTGGACATGCGCACCCTGGTGATCATCGGTTCGTCGCTCACCCGCCGCGTGCCGAAAGGCAATGGCGAGGATTGGGTCTACACGCCGCGCTGGTATCGCTAGCGAGACTCAGGTTGCAGGAACGCGCCAGCTCGTGGACGCTTTCGCAAGCAGGGCATGCCGGGACCGATAAATCGGCTTCAGAAACGAAAAAGGCGCAGCCCGAGGGCTGCGCCTTTGTCTTTCCACTTGCGCGATTCGACTCAGAACGGAATGTCGTCATCGAAGCTGTCGTAGTCCGGAGCCGGCTGGGCGGCTGGCTGCGGGGCCGGACGCTGCTGCGGGGCAGACTGCTGCGGCTCACGCTGCGGGCGCGGCGCGCGCGGGGCGTCACCTTCGCTGCCAGGACGGCCGCCGAGCAGCTGCATGTTGCCGCCCATGTCGACCACGATCTCGGTGGTGTAGCGCTTCACGCCATCCTTTTCCCACTCGCGGGTCTGCAGGCGGCCCTCGACGTAGACTTGCGAACCCTTGCGCAGGTACTCGCCGGCGATCTCGGCGAGACGGCCGAAGAACACCACGCGGTGCCATTCGGTGCGCTCCTGCTGCTGGCCGGTCTGCTTGTCCTTCCAGGACTCGCTGGTGGCCAGGGTGATGTTGGTCACCGCGTTACCGTTGGGCAGATAGCGGGTTTCCGGATCACCACCGACGTTACCAACCAGAATGACTTTGTTAACCCCACGGGCCATGACGTTCTCCTAGGCTTCAGCGCGTTCCTGGCCCGATTCGATCAGGCTATCCAGGGACGCGCGGTCCAGTTTTTCAGAATCCACTTTGATATAGATGGCCGCCTCTTCGGCCACCACGACGGCATCCGCCACTCCGGGCAGTGCCAGCAAACGCGCAACCAGGCCGCGATCGGCTAGAGCGGCGGCGCCTAGCGGCAGGCGCAGGCTGGTTACGTACGGAGGTTCACGCATAGTAACAGCAATGATCAACCAAATCGCACAGACCACCGCACAGCCGACGAACACCGCCGACAGGCCGCCATGCTGGAACAGCCAGCCGCCGAAAATGCCGCCTGCGGCTGCGCCGAGGAACTGGCTGGTGGAGTACACGCCCATGGCGGTGCCCTTGCCACCGGCCGGTGCCACCTTGCTGATCAGCGACGGCAGCGAGGCCTCCAGCAGGTTGAACGCGGTGAAGAAGACGATGGCGCCGAGCACCAGCCCACGCAGGCTGTCGCCGAACTGCCAGAAGAACAGTTCGCAGGCGCAGAGCACCGCGACCGCGCCCACCAGCACCCGCTTCATCTGGCGCTTCTTCTCGCCATAAATGATGAAGGGAACCATGCCAAAGAAGCCCACCAGCAGCGCGGTGAGGTAGACCCACCAGTGCTCTTCCTTGGGCAGACCGGCCTTTTCCACCAGCGCCAGCGGCAGAGCGACGAAGCTGGCCATGAGGATGGCGTGCAGGGCAAGGATGCCAAAGTCCAGGCGCAGCAGATCCGGGTGCTTCAGCGTCGGCAGCAGCGCCTGCCGTGCCACGCCGGATTCACGGTGCTGCAACGGGTGGGTGGCACGCGGCACCATGGTGGCGATGATCACGATGCCCAGCAGCGCCATGACGGCCGTGGCCCAGAACAGCCCGGACAGGCCGAAGGCGCGGGTCAGCAGCGGCCCGATCACCATGGCGACGGCAAAGGAGATACCGATGCTCATGCCGATCATGGCCATGGCCTTGGTGCGGTGCTGTTCACGGGTGAGGTCGGATAGCAGCGCCATCACCGCGGCGGAAATGGCGCCGGCGCCCTGCAGCACACGGCCGGCGATCACCCCCCAGATGGAGTCGGCGTTGGCCGCCAGGGCTGCGCCGGCAGCGAAGATCAGCAGGCCGACGTAGATCACCGGCAGGCGGCCGATGCGGTCGGAAATCACGCCGAAGGGAATCTGCAGCACCGCCTGGGTCAGGCCGTAGGCGCCGATGGCCAGGCCGATCAGGGCCGGGGTCGCGCCGGAAAGGTCCTGGCCGTAGGTGGCCAGAACCGGCAATACCATGAACATGCCGAGCATGCGGAACGCAAAAACCAGGGCCAGGCCGCTGGCTGCGCGCGTTTCACTGCCGCTCATGCGTTCTGAGTGGGAATCGTGCATAGGTGCCTCAAGGGAAAGCGATCGGGGGCTGCGTCATGCGCCCTGTCAGGCTGGCCACCCGTTCCCGGGTGCCTGGCCGTCGCCAGTGCCTGAAAAATGCCGCGCATTCTAGCAGTCCCGACGGGTTGCGACACACTTGTGACGCTTTGCTGCGTTCAGGCGGCGGGCCGTATAATCGCGGGTTTCCGCCCGCCAAGTGAGGCCGTTGTGGACAAGATCCTGATCCGTGGGGCACGCACCCATAACCTGAAGAACGTCGACCTCACCCTGCCCCGCGACAAGCTGATCGTGATCACCGGTCTGTCCGGTTCGGGCAAGTCGTCGCTGGCCTTCGACACTCTCTACGCCGAGGGCCAGCGCCGCTATGTGGAGTCCCTGTCGGCCTATGCCCGGCAGTTCCTGTCGATGATGGAAAAGCCCGATGTGGACACCATCGAAGGCCTGTCGCCGGCGATCTCGATCGAGCAGAAGTCCACCTCCCACAACCCGCGCTCCACCGTCGGCACCATCACCGAGATCTACGACTACCTGCGCCTGCTCTATGCCCGCGTCGGCACGCCGCGCTGCCCGGACCACGATGTGCCGCTGGAAGCCCAGACCGTCAGCCAGATGGTCGACCAGGTACTGGCCCTGCCCGAAGGCCGCAAACTGATGCTGCTGGCCCCAGTGGTGCGCGAGCGCAAGGGCGAACACCTGGCCGTGTTCGAGGAACTGCGCGCCCAGGGCTTCGTGCGCGCCCGCGTGGACGGCAAACTGTACGAGCTGGATGAACTGCCCAAGCTGGATAAGCAGAAGAAGCACTCCATCGACGTGGTGGTCGACCGCTTCAAGGTGCGCAGCGACCTGCAGCAGCGCCTGGCGGAATCCTTCGAGACGGCCATCAACCTGGCCGACGGCATCGCCCTGGTAGCGCCCATGGACGACGAGGAAGGCGACGAGATCATCTTCTCCGCGCGCTTCGCCTGCCCCCATTGCGGTCACTCCATCAGCGAGCTGGAACCCAAGCTGTTCTCCTTCAACAACCCGGCTGGCGCCTGCCCCACCTGTGACGGACTGGGCGTGAAGCAGTTCTTCGACGCCAAGCGCCTGGTCAATGGCGAGCTGACCCTGGCCGAGGGTGCCATCCGCGGCTGGGATCGGCGCAACGTCTACTACTTCCAGATGCTCGGCTCCCTGGCCGCGCATTACGGCTTCAGCCTGGAGAAGCCCTTCGACGAGCTTTCTGCCGAACACCAGAAGGTGATCCTCTTCGGTAGCGGCCGCGAGAATGTCGACTTCCGCTACCTCAACGACCGTGGCGACATCGTCAAGCGCTCCCATCCCTTCGAAGGGATCATCCCCAACCTCGAACGCCGCTATCGCGAAACCGAATCGGCCACCGTGCGCGAGGAGCTGGCCAAGTTCCTCAGCACCCAGCCCTGCCCCGACTGCCATGGCACACGCCTGCGCCGCGAAGCACGCCATGTCTGGGTTGGCGACAAGACCCTGCCGGCGGTCACCAGCCTGCCGGTGGGTGAAGCGGCTGATTACTTCGGCGTCCTGAGCCTGACCGGCCGACGGGGCGAGATCGCCGAGAAGATCCTCAAGGAAATCCGCGAACGCCTGCAGTTCCTGGTCAATGTAGGCCTCGATTACCTGACCCTGGATCGCAGCGCGGACACCCTCTCTGGCGGCGAAGCCCAGCGCATTCGCCTGGCCAGCCAGATCGGCGCCGGCCTTGTGGGGGTCATGTACATCCTCGACGAGCCCTCCATCGGCCTCCACCAGCGCGACAACGAACGCCTGCTGGCGACCCTTACCCACCTGCGCAACCTGGGCAACACGGTGATCGTGGTCGAGCACGACGAGGATGCAATCCGTCTCGCCGACTATGTGGTGGACATCGGCCCAGGCGCTGGCGTGCATGGCGGCCGGATCGTCGCCGAGGGCACACCGGATGAAGTCATGGCCCACCCGGACTCGCTGACCGGCAAGTACCTGTCCGGCCGGGTGAAGATCGAAGTGCCGGCCAACCGGACCCCCCGCGACAAGAAGAAGTCCCTCAAGCTCAAGGGCGCCAGCGGCAACAACCTGCAGCAGGTGAACCTGGAGATTCCCGTAGGCCTGCTGACGTGCGTGACCGGAGTCTCCGGCTCGGGCAAGTCGACCCTGATCAACAACACCCTGTTCCCCATCACCGCCACCGCGCTGAATGGCGCCACCTCGCTTGAGGCGTCTGCCCACGAGAGCTTCGATGGCCTGCAGCACCTGGACAAGGTGGTGGACATCGACCAGAGCCCCATCGGCCGGACGCCGCGCTCGAACCCGGCTACCTACACCGGGCTGTTCACGCCGATCCGCGAGCTGTTCGCCGGCGTGCCGGAGTCCCGCTCCCGTGGCTACGGTCCGGGGCGCTTCTCCTTCAACGTGAAGGGAGGCCGCTGCGAGGCCTGCCAGGGCGACGGCGTGATCAAGGTGGAGATGCACTTCCTGCCGGACATCTACGTCCCCTGCGACGTCTGCAAGGGCAAGCGCTACAACCGCGAAACCCTGGAAGTCCGCTACAAGGGCAAGAGCATCCACGAAGTGCTGGAAATGACCATCGAGGAAGCCCGCGAATTCTTCGACGCGGTGCCGGCCATCGCCCGCAAGCTGCAGACGCTGATGGACGTCGGCCTGTCGTACATCAAGCTCGGGCAGAGCGCGACCACGCTATCCGGCGGCGAGGCGCAGCGGGTGAAGCTGTCGCGCGAGCTGTCCAAGCGCGATACCGGCAAGACGCTGTACATCCTCGACGAGCCCACCACCGGCCTGCACTTCGCGGACATCCAGCAACTGCTGGACGTGCTGCATCGCCTGCGTGACCACGGCAACACGGTCGTGGTCATCGAACACAACCTGGACGTGATCAAGACCGCCGACTGGCTGGTGGACCTGGGGCCGGAAGGCGGCTCCAAGGGCGGCCAGATCATCGCCACCGGTACGCCGGAAGAAGTCGCGGCGATGCCGCATTCCCACACCGGCCGTTTCCTCAAACCGCTGCTGGAGCGCGACCGGGCCTGATCCAGGCGACGCGACGAAAAAAGGCCGGGCATCGCTGCCCGGCCTTTTTCATTCAGGGTGGTTTGCGGCTCGGTTGCCGGCTTCGAGCGCCGCGCGGACACCGTTGCCGTAATCCGGGTGCACCTTGTCGAAGTGCGCCAGCTGGCGGTCGATGATGAACTGCGGTACGCCCGTCATGGACGCGGCGATATTCGCGAACAGCCGCTGCCGCTGGCCTTCAGCGAACAGCTGGAACAACGCACGCGGCTGGCTGTAATCGTCGTTGCCATCGAGGTGGTCGTAGCGATCGGCAGCACCGTCGATGGCCAATGCCGGCTCGGCATACTCCGCGGCCTGCACCGGGCCACCAAAGGAATTCGGCTCGTAGTAGGCGTCCGGGTTCTGGCTGTTGGCGAAGAAGCGCATCGCGCCGTCCTTGTGATAGTGATGAACCGGGCATTTCGGCGCGTTCACCGGCAGCGCCTCGTAATGGGTGCCCAGGCGATAGCGGTGCGCATCGGCGTAGCTGAATACACGAGCCTGGAGCATCTTGTCGGGCGAATGACCGATGCCGGGCACGACGTTGGAGGGCGAGAAGGCAGCCTGCTCGATCTCGGCGAAATAATTTTCCGGGTTGCGATTCAGTTCCAGGATTCCCACCTCGATCAGCGGGAACTCTGCATGGGGCCAGACCTTGGTCAGGTCGAACGGGTTGTAGCGGGTGCACCGGGCCTGCTCCTCAGTCATGACCTGAATGCAGAAGCGCCACTTCGGGAAGTCGCCGTTCTCGATGCTGTAGAACAGATCCTCCTGGGTGGTTTCCCGGCTTCGACCAACCACTGCAGCGGCTTCGTCGTTGGTCCAGTGCTTGTGGCCTTGCAGCGTCTTGAAGTGGAACTTGACCCAGAAGCGCTCGTTGGCTGCGTTGATGAAGCTATAGGTGTGCGAGCCGTAGCCGTTGATGTGGCGCACGTCGGTGGGCAGGCCGCGGTCGGACATCAGGATCGTCACCTGGTGCAGGCTCTCCGGTGACAACGACCAGAAATCCCAGGCGGCGGTGTTCGAGCGCAAGTTGGTCTTCGGGTGGCGCTTCTGGGTGTGGATGAAGTCGGGGAACTTGAGCGGATCGCGGATGAAGAATACGGGAGTGTTATTGCCCACCACGTCCCAGTTGCCTTGCTCGGTGTAGAACTTCAGGGCGAAGCCACGCACGTCGCGCTCGGCATCAGCGGCTCCGAGTTCACCTGCTACGGTGGAGAAGCGCGCGAGCAGCTGGGTCTTCTTGCCGACTTCGGAGAACACCGAAGCCTTGCTGTAGCGGGTGATGTCGTTGGTGATGATCAAGGTGCCATAGGCGCCCCAGCCCTTGGCATGCACGACGCGCTCGGGAATGCGCTCGCGGTTCTGATGGGCCAGCTTCTCGATCAGGTGATAGTCCTGGAGCAACAGCGGCCCGCGCGGCCCGGCGCTGAGGGAATTCTGGTTGTCCGCAACCGGACTACCGGCGGTCGTGGTGAGAATCGGCTTCTGGCTCATGCAACTACTCCTTCTGGACTCGATTGATTCCGGTGTGACCGGATGAGCAGGAGTATCGATTCAGCCAGAAATTGATTCCAATTTATTAACAGAACGAAATCGATAGATATCATCTAATTTATAGTGCATAAAAAACCGGGCACAAGGCCCGGTTTTTTATGCAACGACCGACTTACTCGGCAGCAGCTTCGACTTCACCAGCGACCGGACGGTCAACCAGCTCGACGTAAGCCATGGGAGCGTTGTCGCCAGCGCGGAAACCGCACTTCAGGATGCGCAGGTAGCCACCCTGACGGTTGGCGTAGCGCTTGCCCAGATCGTTGAACAGCTTGCCTACGGCAGCTTTCGAACGGGTACGGTCGAAAGCCAGGCGACGGTTGGCAACGCTGTCTTCCTTGGCCAGGGTGATCAGCGGCTCGGCAACGCGACGCAGCTCCTTGGCTTTGGGCAGGGTGGTTTTGATCAGTTCGTGCTCGAACAGCGACACTGCCATGTTCTGGAACATGGCCTTGCGGTGTGCGCTGGTGCGGCTCAGGTGACGGCCACTTTTACGATGACGCATGGTTCAATTCCTTACCAAACTACTACGTTCGGTGATTACGACGATCAGGCAGTCGCCTTGTCGTCCTTCTTGAGACTTGCCGGCGGCCAGTTGTCGAGGCGCATACCGAGGGACAGACCACGGGAGGCCAGGACGTCCTTGATCTCGGTCAGGGACTTCTTGCCCAGGTTCGGAGTCTTCAACAGCTCTACTTCGGTGCGCTGAATCAGGTCGCCGATGTAGTAGATGTTCTCCGCCTTCAGGCAGTTGGCCGAACGTACGGTCAGCTCGAGGTCATCAACCGGACGAAGGAGGATCGGATCGATCTCATCTTCCTGCTCAACCACTACCGGCTCGCTGTCGCCCTTCAGGTCGACGAACGCTGCCAGTTGGTGTTGCAGGATGGTAGCGGCACGACGGATAGCCTCTTCAGGGTCCAGGGTGCCGTTGGTTTCCAGATCGATGACCAGCTTGTCCAGGTTGGTGCGCTGCTCCACACGGGCGTTTTCAACCACGTAGGCAACACGACGGACGGGGCTGAACGAGGCGTCGAGCTGCAGACGACCAATGCTGCGGCTCTCGTCTTCGTCGCTCTGGCGCGCATCGGCGGGCTCGTAACCACGGCCGCGGGACACCTTGAGCTTCATGTTCAGGACGCCGTTTTCCGCCAGGTTGGCGATCACGTGGTCGCCGTTGACGATTTCGACATCATGATCCAGCTGAATATCGGCAGCAGTGACCACGCCCGAGCCTTTCTTCGAAAGGTTCAGCGTTACTTCGTCACGGCCGTGCAGCTTGATAGCCAGGCCTTTCAGGTTCAGGAGGATCTCGATGACATCTTCCTGAACACCCTCGATGGCGCTGTACTCGTGGAGTACGCCATCGATTTCGGCCTCGACTACTGCACAGCCAGGCATGGAGGACAACAGGATGCGACGCAGCGCGTTGCCCAGGGTATGGCCGAAACCACGCTCGAGAGGCTCGAGCGTGATCTTGGCGCGGGTCGGACTGACCACCTGCACATCAATGTGGCGGGGGGTCAGGAACTCATTTACCGAACTCTGCATGGATGCACCTATTTTCTAGCCCTTACTTGGAGTAGAGCTCGACAATCAGGTTTTCGTTGATGTCGGCGGACAGATCGCTACGAGCCGGCACGCTCTTGAACACGCCGGACTTCTTGTCTGCGTCGACCTCGACCCACTCCACGCGGCCACGCTGGGCGCACAGTTCGAGGGCCTGGGCGATACGCAGCTGGTTCTTCGACTTCTCGCGAACGGCAACCACGTCACCAGCTTTGACCTGGTAGGACGGAACGTTCACGGTCTGACCGTTAACGCTGATGGCCTTGTGGGAAACCAGCTGACGGGACTCGGCACGAGTAGCGCCGAAGCCCATGCGGTACACGACGTTGTCCAGGCGGCACTCGAGGAGTTGCAGCAGGTTTTCGCCGGTAGCGCCTTTGCGGGCAGCAGCTTCTTTGTAGTAGTTACCGAACTGACGCTCCAGCACACCGTAGATGCGGCGTACTTTCTGCTTTTCGCGCAGCTGGGTGCCGTAGTCGGACAGACGGCCGCGACGGGCGCCATGCTGGCCAGGAGCGGATTCGATGTTGCACTTGGATTCGAGCGCGCGAGCACCACTCTTCAGGAAGAGGTCGGTACCTTCACGACGGGACAGTTTGCACTTGGGACCAATGTAACGAGCCATTTCTCACTGTCTCCTTTTACACGCGACGCTTCTTCGGCGGACGGCACCCGTTGTGCGGGATAGGCGTCACGTCGGTGATGCTGGCGATCTTGTAGCCGCAGGCGTTCAGTGCACGCACAGCGGATTCGCGACCCGGACCCGGGCCCTTGACGTTCACGTCGAGGTTCTTCAGGCCGTATTCCAGAGCAGCCTGACCGGCGCGCTCGGCTGCAACCTGGGCAGCGAACGGGGTGCTCTTACGGGAGCCGCGGAAACCGGAACCACCGGAGGTCGCCCAGGACAGAGCATTGCCCTGACGATCAGTGATGGTAACGATGGTGTTGTTGAAAGAAGCGTGGATATGGGCGATCCCATCCACCACTGTCTTTTTGATTTTCTTACGAGGACGAGCAGCAGGCTTAGCCATGACTTAATTCCTGTCGATTCGCGGGCGCAATTACTTGCGGATCGGCTTACGCGGGCCCTTGCGGGTACGCGCGTTGGTCTTGGTGCGCTGGCCATGAACAGGCAGGCCGCGACGATGACGCAGACCGCGATAGCAGCCCAGGTCCATGAGACGCTTGATGTTCATGTTGATTTCGCGACGCAGGTCACCTTCAGTGGTGAGCTTCGCTACTTCGCCACGCAGCTGTTCGATCTGCTCGTCAGAGAGATCCTTGATTTTTGCCGCCGGATTTACGCCGGTGACAGCGCAGATTTTCTGCGCAGTGGTGCGACCAACACCGTAGATGTAGGTCAGCGAGATAACAGTGTGCTTGTTATCTGGAATGTTGACGCCTGCAATACGGGCCATTCAGTGAAACTCCAGTTGACAGCTACCTACGCCCCGGAAGCCAAGAAAAGGGCGCGAGATATTAGCGCTGTAAAAACGAATAATCAACCCGGCAGCGCACTAGCTGCCGGGCTCATAACGCGTGAATCACACTCAGCCTTGGCGCTGCTTGTGACGCGGTTCCGCGCTGCAGATCACGCGAACGATACCGTCGCGACGGATGATCTTGCAGTTGCGGCACAGCTTTTTCACCGATGCACGAACTTTCATCAGTAACTCCTAAAACCTTACGGAACCGGGTCAGCGGAGCATGCCGCTGCCGTAGCCCTTCAGGTTGGCTTTCTTCATCAGGGATTCGTACTGGTGCGAAACGAGGTGGGATTGTACTTGGGCCATAAAGTCCATAACAACCACAACCACGATCAGCAACGAGGTCCCGCCAAGGTAGAACGGTACATTCGCTGCAACCACCAGGAACTGGGGCAGCAGGCAAACAGCCGTCATGTACAGAGCACCAAACATGGTCAAGCGGGTCAGTACGCCATCGATATAGCGCGCCGACTGCTCGCCCGGTCGGATACCCGGAATAAAGGCACCGGACTTCTTCAGGTTCTCCGCCACGTCTTTCGGATTGAACATCAGCGCTGTGTAGAAGAAGCAGAAGAATACGATCCCCGCACTAAACAGCAGAATGTTCAACGGCTGACCAGGAGCGATAGCCTGTGCGACGTCCTGCAGCCAGCCCATGCTTTCGGACTGACCAAACCAGGCGCCCAGAGAGGCCGGGAACAGCAGGATGCTGCTGGCGAAAATAGCCGGAATAACGCCGGCCATGTTCACCTTCAACGGCAGGTGGCTGGTCTGCGCAGCGAAGACCTTGCGGCCCTGCTGACGCTTGGCGTAATGCACCGCAATGCGGCGCTGACCACGCTCGATGAACACCACGAAACCGATGATCGCTACTGCCAGCAATCCGATGGCGACCAGGGCGAAGATGTTGATATCGCCCTGACGTGCAGACTCGAAAGACTGCCCGATCGCACTCGGCAAACCGGCCACGATGCCAGCAAAAATCAGCATCGAGATACCGTTGCCGACACCGCGCTCAGTGATCTGTTCGCCCAGCCACATCATGAACATCGCACCAGCCACGAAGGTGGTGACAGCCACGAAGTAGAAGCCGAAATCAGTCGAGAAAGCGACGCCTTGGCTGGCCAGACCAACGGACATGCCGATGGCCTGGACCAATGCCAGGACTACAGTGCCGTAGCGGGTGTACTGGCTGATCTTGCGACGGCCAGCCTCACCTTCCTTCTTCAACTGCTCCAACTGCGGGCTGATAGCGGTCATGAGCTGCATGATGATCGACGCCGAGATGTACGGCATGATCCCCAGTGCAAAGATACTCATCCGTTCCAGCGCGCCGCCGGAGAACATGTTGAACAGGCTAAGAATGGTCCCCTCGTTCTGCCGGAACAGCTCGGCCAGCCGGTCAGGGTTGATACCGGGCACTGGAATGTGCGCGCCGATCCGGTAGACGATGATCGCCAGGAACAGGAAACGCAGTCGAGCCCAGAGCTCGGACAACCCGCCATTGCTGAGCGCGGAGAGAGCACCTTGCTTAGCCATTTAGTCCTCGAACTTACCGCCAGCTGCTTCGATAGCCGCACGCGCACCTTTGGTGGCGGCGATACCTTTCAGGGTGACCGCGCGAGTAACGTCGCCGGACAGCATGACTTTCACACGCTGTACGTTCTGGTTAACCACGTTGGCATCCTTCAGCGCCTGCAGAGTGATGACGTCGCCTTCGACCTTGGCCAGCTCGGAAGTACGCACTTCTGCGCGATCCATAGCCTTCAGGGAAACGAAGCCGAACTTCGGCAGACGACGGTGCAGCGGCTGCTGACCGCCTTCGAAGCCCGGAGCAATGGTGCCACCGGAGCGGGAGGTCTGACCTTTGTGACCACGGCCACCAGTCTTACCCAAACCGCTACCGATGCCACGGCCCGGACGGTGCTTTTCGCGACGGGCACCCGGCGCGGAACGCAGATCGTTCAGTTTCATGGATTAACCCTCGACACGCAGAAGGTAGTAAGCCTTGTTGATCATGCCGCGATTCTCAGGAGTGTCCTGAACTTCTACGGTGTGACCAATGCGACGCAGGCCGAGACCTTTGACGCAAGCCTTGTGGTTGGCCAGACGGCCGTTAACGCTTTTGACCAGCGTCACTTTGACAGTTGCCATGATTAGAGAATCTCCTCGACGCTCTTACCACGCTTGGCCGCAACGGACTCAGGGGACTGCATATTCTTCAGCCCCTTGAAGGTGGCGTAAACCACGTTCACCGGATTGGTAGAGCCGTAGCACTTGGCCAGAACGTTCTGCACACCGGCCACTTCCAGAACGGCGCGCATGGCGCCGCCGGCGATGATACCGGTACCTTCGGAAGCCGGCTGCATGAACACCTTGGAGGCGCCATGGGCGGACTTGATCGGGTACTGCAGGGTGGTGCCGTCCAGATCAACCTGGATCATGTTGCGACGGGCAGCTTCCATCGCCTTCTGGATCGCAGCAGGCACTTCGCGGGACTTGCCGCGACCGAAGCCGACACGACCTTTGCCATCACCAACCACGGTCAGTGCGGTGAAGGTGAAGATACGACCACCTTTTACGGTCTTGGCAACGCGGTTAACCTGAACCAGCTTCTCGATGTAGCCTTCGTCGCGCTTTTGCTCGTTATTTGCCATAACTTAGAACTCCAGCCCGCCTTCACGAGCAGCATCAGCCAGCGCCTTGACGCGGCCGTGGTACTTGAAGCCAGAACGATCGAATGCCACCTGAGTGACGCCAGCGGCCTTAGCACGCTCGGCAACCAGCTGACCAACCTTCTTGGCCGCGTCGACGTTGCCAGTGGCGCCGTCACGCAGTTCTTTGTCCAAGGTCGAGGCGCTGGCCAGGACCTTGGCGCCGTCGGCCGAAATGACCTGGGCGTAGATGTGCTGGGAAGAGCGGTACACGCAGAGGCGTACGGCTTCCAGCTCGCGCATTTTCAGGCGTGCCTTGCGAGCGCGACGCAGACGAGTTTCTTTCTTTACGCTCATTTGCTATGCCCTACTTCTTCTTAGCTTCTTTACGACGGACGACTTCGTCGGCGTAACGTACACCCTTGCCTTTGTAAGGCTCCGGCGGACGGAAGTCGCGGATCTCAGCGGCCACTTGACCGACCAGCTGCTTGTCGATGCCCTTGATCAGGATATCGGTCTGGCTGGGGGTTTCAGCGGTGATGCCTTGCGGCAGTTCGTAATCCACCGGATGCGAGAAGCCGAGAGCCAGGGACAGCGTTTGACCTTTGGCCTGAGCTTTGTAACCAACGCCGACCAGCTGGAGCTTGCGCTCGAAGCCTTGGCTGACGCCGATCACCATGTTGTTAACCAGCGCACGGGTGGTACCGGCCATGGCCTTGTTCTGCTGGTCGCCATTGCGAGCAGCGAAACGCAGCTCACCGGATTCCTGCAGGACTTCCACGGACGGATGCACTTTCAGTTCCAGAGCGCCCTTGGCACCCTTGACCGAGAGCTGCTGACCAGCGATCTTGACTTCCACGCCAGCGGGCAGCTTGACGGGGTTCTTAGCAACGCGAGACATGCTTCACCCCCCTTAGAACACAGTGCAGAGCACTTCGCCGCCAACACCAGCAGCGCGAGCAGCACGATCAGTCATCACACCCTTATTGGTGGAAACGATCGATACGCCCAGGCCGCCACGTACTTTCGGCAGCTGATCGACGGACTTGTACTGGCGCAGGCCAGGACGACTTACGCGCTTCAGCTCCTCGATGACCGGGCGGCCTTCGAAGTACTTCAGCTCGATGGACAGCAGAGGCTTGATGTCGCTGCTGACTTGGTATCCCGTGATGTAACCCTCGCTCTTCAGAACGTCGGCTACTGCCACCTTCAGCTTGGAGGACGGCATGCTTACGACAGACTTTTCAGCCATCTGGGCATTACGGATACGAGTTAGCATGTCCGCTAACGGGTCCTGCATACTCATGGGCTAGATGCTCCTGATACAAAAAGAAATAGCCTTGCGGCTAGTGTCACACGCGAGCACTGGGCGGATTTTGGCCAAGCTCGGCGAGCCGGACATTCTAGAGATACTCCAGAAACGAATCAAGCCCCAAAAGGGGCTTGATTCAGATCACCTGGACTGGGCCGACCGGAGGGGTCGGCCTGGCCGACGGCCATTACCAGCTGGCTTTCACCAGACCAGGTACGTCACCGCGCATGGCAGCTTCACGCAGCTTGTTACGGCCGAGGCCGAACTTGCGGTAAACGCCGTGCGGACGGCCGGTGATGCGGCAGCGGTTACGCAGACGCGAAGCGCTGGCGTCACGGGGCTGCTTCTGCAGGGCTACCTGGGCTTCCCAACGAGCTTCCGGAGTGGAGTTCGGGTTGGCAATGATAGCTTTCAGCTCAGCGCGCTTTTTTGCGTACTTAGCAACCGTCTGCTGACGCTTCAGCTCGCGGTTTTTCATGCTCTGTTTGGCCATATTCCTACTCCAATCAGTTGCGGAACGGGAAGTTGAAGGCGCGCAGCAGGGCACGACCTTCGTCATCCGTACGGGCGGTGGTGGTCAGGGTGATATCCAGACCGCGCAGCGCATCGATTTTGTCGTAATCGATTTCCGGGAAGATGATCTGCTCTTTCACACCCATGCTGTAGTTGCCACGACCGTCGAAGGACTTGGCATTCAGGCCGCGGAAGTCACGCACGCGCGGCAGGGAGATGGCCAGCAGACGATCCAGGAACTCGTACATGCGATCACGGCGCAGGGTAACCTTGACGCCGATCGGCCAACCTTCACGAACCTTGAAGCCTGCAATGGATTTGCGGGCGTAGGTCACGACGGCTTTCTGGCCAGTGATCTTTTCCAGGTCGGCTACAGCGTTCTCGATGACTTTCTTGTCACCGATCGCTTCGCCCAGACCCATGTTCAGGGTGATTTTGGTGATGCGCGGAACTTCCATCACGTTCGCAAGCTGAAGTTGTTCCTTCAGCTTCGGCGCGATTTCTTTCCGGTAAATCTCTTTCAGTCGTGCCATGGTTATCTACCTAGCAGTTCTCAAGCATCAACCGGTTTTTGGGTCGACTTGAAGACACGAATTTTCTTACCGTCTTCAACCTTGAAACCAACGCGATCAGCCTTGTTGGTTTCGCCATTGAAGATGGCCACGTTGGAGAGGTGCAGAGGCGCCTCTCGCTCGACGATACCGCCCTGGACACCGGCCATGGGGTTAGGCTTGGTGTGGCGCTTGATCAGGTTTACACCACTGACCAGCACGCGGCTGTCAGCGAGAACCTTGAGCACCTTGCCACGCTTGCCCTTGTCCTTGCCGGCGATGACGATGATCTCGTCGTCACGACGAATCTTTTGCATGACGGCTTCTCCTTACAGCACTTCGGGGGCGAGCGAGACGATCTTCATGAACTTCTCGGAACGCAGTTCACGGGTCACGGGCCCGAAGATACGGGTGCCGATCGGCTCCTGCTTGTTGTTCAGCAGGACGGCGGCGTTGCCGTCGAAGCGGATGATCGAGCCGTCAGGGCGACGAACGCCGTGCTTGGTACGGACCACAACAGCGGTCATTACCTGGCCTTTCTTCACCTTGCCACGCGGAATCGCTTCTTTAACGGTCACTTTGATGATGTCGCCGATGCCGGCGTAGCGACGGTGCGAACCACCAAGGACCTTGATGCACATAACGCGACGAGCACCGCTGTTGTCAGCGACGTCGAGCATGGATTGAGTCTGAATCATATCTTTCTCCGACCCTTAGTCCTTAGACTTCCACGGCACGTTCGACGACTTCCACCAGGGACCAGGATTTGGTCTTGGCCAGCGGACGGGTCTCGCGAATGGTGACCTTGTCGCCGATGCGGCACTGGTTGGTTTCGTCGTGGGCGTGCAGCTTGGTCGAACGCTTCACGTATTTACCGTAGATCGGGTGCTTTACACGGCGCTCGATCAGAACGGTGATGGTCTTGTCCATCTTGTCGCTGACGACGCGGCCGGTCAGCGTACGGACGGTTTTCTGAGCTTCAGCCATGATTACTTACCTGCTTGCTGGTTGAGCACAGTTTTCACGCGAGCGATGTCGCGCTTCACTTGCGAGAGCAGGTGAGACTGCCCCAACTGGCCAGTTGCTTTCTGCATGCGCAGATTGAACTGGTCGCGCAGCAGGCCGAGCAGTTGCTCGTTCAGCTGCTGTACGGATTTTTCACGAAGTTCATTCGCTTTCATCACATCACCGTCCGCTTAACAAAGGAGGTGGCGAGCGGCAGCTTTGCAGCGGCCAGGGCGAATGCCTCACGCGCCAGCTCTTCGGAAACACCCTCGATCTCGTACAGGACCTTGCCCGGTTGAATCTGGGCTACCCAGTACTCGACACCACCCTTACCTTTACCCATACGTACTTCCAGGGGCTTCTTGGTAACGGGCTTGTCCGGGAACACACGGATCCAGATCTTGCCGCCACGCTTAACGTGCCGAGTGAGGGCACGACGTGCAGCCTCGATCTGGCGGGCAGTGAGACGACCACGGCCAGTAGCCTTCAGCGCGAACTCGCCGAAGCTGACCTTGCTACCGCGCTGAGCCAGACCACGGTTGTGGCCGGTCATCTGCTTGCGGAATTTCGTACGCTTTGGTTGCAGCATTTGGCGTACCCCTTACTTAGCAGCTTTTTTACGAGGAGCGGGCGCTACCGGCTTCAGCTCTTCCTGGCGGCCACCAATGACCTCACCTTTGAAGATCCAAACCTTCACACCGATCACACCGTAGGTGGTGTGCGCTTCATAGGTTGCGTAGTCGATGTCGGCACGCAGGGTGTGCAGAGGCACACGACCTTCGCGGTACCACTCGGTACGGGCGATTTCAGCGCCGCCCAGACGACCGCTCACCTGAATCTTGATGCCCTTGGCACCAATGCGCATGGCGTTCTGTACAGCGCGCTTCATGGCGCGACGGAACATAACGCGACGCTCCAGCTGCTGAGCTACGCTCTGCGCAACCAGCATACCGTCGAGTTCCGGCTTGCGGATCTCTTCGATGTTGATGTGCACGGGCACACCCATTTGCTTGGTCAGGTCCTGGCGCAGCTTCTCAACATCTTCACCCTTCTTGCCGATCACGATGCCGGGACGAGCGGTGTGGATGGTGATGCGTGCGGTTTGAGCCGGACGATGAATATCGATACGGCTTACGGACGCGCTTTTTAGTTTGTCTTGGAGGTACTCACGCACCTTCAGGTCGGCAAACAGATAATCGGCATAAGTGCGCTTATCTGCGTACCAAACGGAGGTGTGCTCCTTGACGATACCCAGGCGAATGCCAGTGGGATGTACTTTCTGACCCATCTGATCGACTCCGTTACTTGTCCGCAACCTTGACAGTGATATGGCAAGACCGCTTGACGATGCGATCAGCACGGCCCTTGGCACGCGGCATGATGCGCTTCAGCGAACGCCCTTCGTTGACGAAAACGGTGGAAACCTTCAGGTCATCCACGTCTGCGCCTTCGTTGTGCTCAGCGTTGGCCACGGCCGACTCCAGCACTTTCTTCATGATTTCAGCAGCTTTCTTGCTGCTGAAGGTCAGCAGGTTGAGCGCTTCGCCCACCTTCTTCCCGCGGATCTGGTCGGCGACCAAGCGGGCTTTCTGGGCGGAGATTCGAGCGCCCGACAGCTTAGCGGCTACTTCCATTTCCTTACCCCTTAACGCTTGGCTTTCTTGTCCGCAGCATGACCGCGATAGGTGCGGGTAGCAGCGAACTCGCCGAGTTTGTGGCCGACCATGTCTTCGTTCACGAGGACCGGGACATGTTGGCGACCGTTGTGAACCGCGATGGTCAGACCGACCATTTGCGGAAGAATGATGGAGCGACGCGACCAGGTTTTAACCGGCTTGCGATCGTTTTTCTCCACCGCCACTTCGACCTTCTTCAGCAGGTGAAGATCGATAAAAGGACCTTTTTTCAGAGAACGCGGCACTGTCGTATCCTCAGTTATTTACGGCGACGGACGATCATGTTGTCGGTGCGCTTGTTCGCGCGGGTCTTCGCACCCTTGGTCGGGAAGCCCCACGGAGACACCGGATGACGGCCACCAGAGGTACGACCTTCACCACCACCATGCGGGTGGTCTACCGGGTTCATTGCCACACCACGAACGGTCGGGCGAACACCACGCCAGCGTTTGGCACCAGCCTTACCCAGCGAACGCAGGCTGTGCTCGGAGTTCGAGACTTCGCCCAGGGTCGCACGGCATTCGGCCAGGACTTTGCGCATCTCGCCGGAGCGCAGACGCAGGGTCACGTAGGCGCCTTCACGGGCAACCAGCTGAACGGACGCACCAGCGGAACGGGCAATTTGCGCACCTTTGCCGGGCTTCAGTTCGATACCGTGAACAGTACTACCAACAGGGATGTTGCGCAGCGGCAGGGTGTTACCGGCCTTGATCGGTGCATTGACGCCCGAGATCAGCTGGTCGCCAGCGCTCACGCCCTTCGGCGCGATGATGTAGCGACGCTCGCCATCGGCGTACTTCAGCAGAGCGATGTGAGCAGTACGGTTCGGATCGTATTCGATACGCTCAACGGTGGCAGGAATGCCATCCTTGTTGCGACGGAAGTCGACCAGACGATAGTGCTGCTTGTGACCACCGCCGATGTGGCGAGTGGTGATGCGGCCGTTGTTGTTACGACCACCGCTCTTCGATTTCTTCTCGACCAGCGGGGCGTAGGGAGCGCCTTTGTGCAGCTCCTGGTTGACGACCTTGACCACGAAACGGCGGCCAGCGGAAGTCGGTTTGCACTTAACGATTGCCATGATGCACCCCTTTACTCAGCGCTGCTGGCGAAATCGAGATCCTGGCCCGGCTGGAGGGCGATGTACGCCTTTTTCCAGTCGTTACGCTTGCCCAGGCCGCGAACGGTACGCTTGGTCTTGCCCTTCACATTGAGGGTGGTGACGTGAGCGACTTTCACGCTGAACAGGCTTTCAACAGCCTTCTTGATTTCGAGCTTGGTTGCATCGGTGGCAACCTTGAAGACGAATTGGCTCTTGCCGTCGGCCAGCATAGTGGCCTTCTCGGAGATGTGCGGGCCAACCAGCACCTTGAATACGCGTTCCTGGTTCATGCCAGCAGCTCCTCGAATTTCTTCACGGCAGACACGGTGATCAGCACCTTGTCGTAGGCGATCAGGCTGACCGGGTCGGAACCCTGAACGTCACGAACATCAACGTGCGGCAGGTTGCGAGCAGCCAGGTACAGGTTCTGATCAACGCCTTCGGAAACGATCAGCACGTCGGTCAGACCCAGGCCGTTCAGCTTGCCCAGCAGAGCCTTGGTTTTCGGGGCTTCAACAGCGAAGTCCTCAACCACTACCAGACGATCCTGACGAACCAGCTCGGAGAGGATGGAGCGCAGGGCAGCGCGATACATCTTCTTGTTGAGCTTCTGGGAGTGATCCTGGGGCTTGGCAGCGAAGGTGGTACCACCGGAGCGCCAGATGGGGCTGCGAATGGTGCCAGCGCGAGCACGACCAGTGCCCTTCTGACGCCACGGCTTCTTGCCGCCACCGGAAACTTCGGAACGGGTCTTCTGCGCACGAGTGCCCTGACGGCCACCGGCCATGTAGGCGACAACAGCCTGGTGAACCAGGGTCTCGTTGAACTCACCGCCAAAAGTACGCTCGGAGACCTCGATAGCCTGAGCGCCATTTACATTCAGTTGCATCTCAGCTTCCCCTCTTAACCGCGAGCCTTGGCTGCCGGACGCACAACCACATCACCGCCGGTAGCGCCAGGAACGGCACCCTTGACCAGCAGCAGATTGCGTTCTGCATCGACACGCACAACTTCCAGGGACTGAACAGTCACACGCTCGGCACCGAGGTGACCGGACATTTTCTTGCCCTTGAAGACACGACCAGGAGTCTGGCACTGGCCAATAGAACCCGGGGCGCGGTGGGAAACGGAGTTACCGTGGGTGTTGTCCTGACCACGGAAGTTCCAGCGCTTGATGGTACCGGCATAGCCTTTACCCTTGGACTGACCGGTAACATCTACCAGCTGACCAGCCTGGAACAGCTCCGCGGTAACCTGATCACCAGCCTGGTATTCACCTTCTTCAAGACGGAATTCCCAGACGCCGCGACCAGCTGCCACATTAGCCTTGGCGAAGTGACCGGCTTGCGCCTTGGTCACGCGAGAGGCGCGACGCTCGCCGACAGTTACCTGCACAGCGCGATAGCCATCGCTTTCTTCGGTTTTGAACTGCGTCACGCGATTCGGCTCGATCTCAATGACCGTAACCGGAATGGAGACACCTTCTTCGGTGAAAATGCGGGTCATGCCGCACTTACGACCGACTACACCAATAGTCATGTTGTAAACCTCATGAGTGTACGGGGCTTTCACCCGCTATGGCCGCCCATTTCAGAGCGTTACACGACTAAAACCCGAAGGTTATTAGCCGAGGCTGATCTGCACTTCCACGCCTGCCGCAAGGTCGAGCTTCATCAGCGCGTCGACGGTTTTATCCGTCGGCTGGACGATATCCAGAACACGCTTATGGGTACGAATTTCGTACTGATCACGCGCGTCTTTGTTGACGTGCGGGGAGATCAGAACGGTGTACCGCTCTTTGCGGGTAGGCAGAGGAATAGGACCACGCACCTGAGCACCAGTACGTTTCGCGGTTTCCACGATTTCCTGGGTGGATTGATCGATCAGGCGATGGTCAAAAGCCTTCAACCGAATACGGATTTGTTGGTTTTGCATTTTGACCTCAGACTCTATCTCTGCTATCCCCAACGGACGGACTACGCCCGTTAAAAGGAGGCGTGATTGTACGGATGCCCCCAAGAGGTGTCAACTTTTAACCAATCAAAAGAAAAGGGCCCCGAAGGGCCCTTTCTTTTAGCGAGATCCTCGATTACTCGATGATCTTGGCAACCACGCCGGCGCCAACGGTACGGCCGCCTTCGCGGATCGCGAAGCGCAGGCCATCTTCCATGGCGATCGGAGCGATCAGGGTAACAACCATCTTGATGTTGTCGCCCGGCATTACCATCTCTACGCCTTCCGGCAGTTCGCAGTTACCGGTCACGTCAGTGGTACGGAAGTAGAACTGCGGACGGTAGCCCTTGAAGAAGGGAGTGTGACGACCACCTTCTTCCTTGGACAGTACGTACACTTCGCACTCGAACTTGGTGTGCGGCTTGATGGTACCCGGCTTGGCCAGAACCTGACCACGCTCTACATCATCACGCTTGGTGCCGCGCAGCAGGGCGCCGATGTTCTCACCAGCACGACCTTCGTCGAGCAGCTTGCGGAACATTTCCACGCCGGTGCAAGTGGTCTTGGTGGTCGGACGGATACCGACGATTTCGATCTCCTCGCCCACCTTGACGATGCCACGCTCGACACGACCGGTTACCACAGTACCGCGGCCGGAGATGGAGAACACGTCTTCGATCGGCATCAGGAACGGCTGGTCGATGGCACGCACCGGCTCCGGAATGTAGGAGTCCAGGGTCTCTACCAGCTTACGAACGGCGGAAACGCCAATTTCGTTGTCGTCCTTGCCTTCCAGGGCCATCAGAGCGGAACCGATCACGATCGGAGTGTCGTCGCCCGGGAAGTCGTAGGTGTTCAGCAGGTCGCGAACTTCCATCTCAACCAGTTCCAGCAGCTCGGCGTCGTCAACCATGTCGGCCTTGTTCAGGAACACGACGATGTAGGGAACGCCTACCTGACGGGACAGCAGGATGTGCTCGCGGGTCTGCGGCATGGGGC